>JBBQMQ010000034.1:0-16484 GCA_038329115.1 Bacteroidales bacterium | reverse complement strand
TTTTGTAAAAGGAAGACTTTCAGCTGATTTGCCGGAATGTTCGTATTTGCCGGGTTTGATATCTTCACCCATGCATTTTTGGTTACCAGAGCATATTTCAAGCCGATTGCGTGAAGGTTTCAAAAAATTTAACCGCAAAATGCATGGTTATCTGACCAATGAAGCCGTGGTAGTAGGAGTGGAGTCACGTTCTTCAGCAGCCGTTCGTATTCCCCGCAATCCCGAAACAGGTCAACATCCTATTATTGCCGGACTTTTTCCTGCCGGTGAAGGTTCTGGATATTCGGGTGGAATAACATCTTCAGCAGTTGATGGTGAAAATGCGGCGATTGCTGTGGCAAAAAGTTTAATATAAAGGTGGAATCTCAATTCCCCCAATCTGAGAATAAAAAAATAATTCAAATAAGCGGAATCGGAATTCCGCCATCCTAAAAAAAATGAGAAATAAAATACCGAAAGTTCCGGCACCCAAAGAAACAAAACTGAAAGTTTCAGAACCCGTTGAACTAATGACTTTTCTATTGGCCAAAATGGGTGGTATGAGTCGCAATTCAGTAAAATCGCTTCTTGCTCACCGCCAGATTATGGTGAACAATAAGGTGACAACCCAATTTAATTTGCCACTTCAACCGAATGATTTGATAACAGTAAACAGCGGTCGTGGAAACACGGAACTCTCCCATCCCAAGCTGAAAATCATTTTTGAAGATGCTTATCTGATTGTTGTTGAAAAGAAAGAAGGGTTACTTACCGTAAGTACCGGATTAACTGACGAAACCACAGCTTTTTCCATTCTGAAAACGCATGTAAAGAAAAGCTCACCGGCTAATCGTATTTATGTGGTTCATCGCCTCGACCGTGAGACATCCGGCGTGATTATGTTTGCCAAGACCAAAGAAGTTCAGCTTATTTTGCAGGAAAACTGGCACCGGATTATAACCCGACGAGTTTATGTGGCATTAGTGGAAGGAAAAGTGGAAAAAGAACAGGATACGATTGTTACCTGGCTTACAGAGAACGAAAAATCATTGAAAATACATTCTAGTGAAACCGATAACGGTGGACAACAAGCCATTACACATTACCGATGTGTGAAATCAAACGAGAATTATTCATTGCTTGAAATTGAACTTGAAACAGGGAGAAAAAACCAAATACGGGTTCATATGCAGGGAATTGGTCATCCTATTGTAGGTGACAAAAAATATGGAGCGGGAATAAGTCCGATTTCCAGATTGGGTTTGCACGCTCGCTTACTGGCATTTTATCACCCTATATCCACAGAAGTAGTGAGTTTTGAAACACAGGTTCCGAGGAATTTTCTGAACATATTTCATTGATTTCTCTATTTGACAAAAAAACAGAAGGCTGCCTGATTTGGCAGCCTTCTGTTTTTTAATAGAATCAATTAATTTTAAATCCAACGCACGTAACAGAAATCCTGACGGTGTGGCAGATCTTCATTTTTGGGGAACATACGGAAACCAAATTTAAACGAACCCGCATTATTCAGCTGATATTCGAGATTATAGAACAATTTAGATCCTTCATTTTTGACCAATTTCAATTCTTCAACATCATAAAGCATATCCACATTGTTTTTGCCAAGTTTTGTCGCAACTAATTCAATTCCAATACCTTTATCGTCAATCCCATCAATATCAATAACAATGTTTATATCATAAACTTCACCAACCTGAGGATTATGAACCAGTTTTTCAGGAACATCCATAGTCACAATCTGAATTTTATCCCAACCTCCGGCTATTTTTTCTTTCCATGCTGCAATTTCTTTTGCTTTCGCAAAATTATCAGCTCTTAATAAACCTGAACGGGTTGCCAATTTGGAATAGAACCGGGCGATATAGTCATCAATCATTCGTTTTGTAGTAAAACGTGGAGTGATCTGAGCAATGGAATTTTTAATAACCTGAATCCATTCAGGAGAATATCCTTTGGTATTTTTAGCGTAATAAAGTGGGATAATTTCGTTTTCGAGCATGCTATAAATGGTTGCAGCATCCAATTGATCCTGATGAACATCATTTTCATAAGTTCGTTTTTCAGTCAATGCCCAACCAGCACCTTTCACATAACCTTCAAGCCACCAGCCATCGAGAACTGAGAAATTCAATACACCATTCATTTGTGCCTTTTCTCCTGACGTACCGGAAGCTTCAAGTGGACGTGTTGGTGTATTTAACCAGATATCAACGCCTGAAATCAATCGTTTTGCCAAACGCATATCGTAGTTTTCAAGGAAAATTACTTTTCCTAAAAATTGAGGCATACGCGAAATTTCAATGATTCGTTTAATCAAACCCTGACCACCACCATCGGCTGGGTGAGCTTTACCTGTGAACAAAAACTGAACCGGATGAAGAGGATCGTTTACAATTCGTTCCAAGCGTTCCAAATCGGTGAAAAGTAAATGTGCACGTTTATAAGTTGCAAAACGTCGACCAAAACCGATTATCAATGCTTTCGGATTAATTGCCTGTAAAACAGAAACAATACGCGAAGGATCTCCCTGATTTTTCAACCAGTTTTCGCGGAACTGATCTTTTATATAGTCAACAAGTTTATATTTGAGGTTCATGCGGGTATCCCATATTTCCTCATCAGGAATTTTATATACACCTTCCCATATTTTCATATTCGATTGATCTGCATAGAATGCTTTCGTAAAGTATTTTTCATAAATAGCTTTCCAGTCCGACGATGTCCAGGTTGGCAGGTGAACGCCGTTGGTAACGTAGCTAACATGCAATTCTTCAGGAAAATATCCTTTCCATATTGGCTGAAACATTTCCTGCGAAACTTTTCCGTGCAACCAGCTTACTCCGTTCACTTCCTGACAAGTATTACATGCGAAAACGCTCATGCTGAACTTTTCATTGTGATCTCCGGGATGTTCACGACCCATATCAATAAACTCATCCCAATTCAAATTTAATTTTGAAGGAAATTCACTCATGTATTTCTGAAATAAACTTTCATCAAAACTATCGTGACCTGCGGGAACCGGAGTATGAACAGTATAAAGTGAACTGGCGCGTACAATTTCCAAAGCCTCATTAAAATTCAGATTCTTATCAGCGATCAAATCAACCAGTCGTTGGGCATTTATAAGAGCTGCATGTCCTTCGTTACAATGATAAACCTCTTTTTCAATACCTAATTTTTTCAAAGCAAGAATACCACCAACTCCGAGCATAATTTCTTGTTTCATGCGGTTTTCCCAATCTCCACCGTAAAGTTGGTGAGTAATTGAACGATCGTATTCACTATTCAAATCATTATCGGTATCTAATAAATAAAGTGAAATCCGACCAACTGCCACTTTCCATAAATAAGCATAAACCGTGCGGCCAGGATATGGAACTTCAACAATGAACGGTTCATCATTATCATCTTTTATTTGAGTTAACGGCAGATTATTAAAATTCTGAGCCTCATATACAGCTACTTGTTGTCCATCGACCGACAATGACTGCGTAAAATAACCATATCGGTATAAAAAACCAACAGCAGTCATATCAATATTGCAATCACTGGCTTCTTTCAGATAATCACCGGCTAAAACTCCTAAACCACCCGAGTAGATTTTAAGCACTTCTGTTAAACCATATTCCATGCTAAAATAAGCAATCGATGGAGTCTTAGTATTTTTAGGCACATTGAGATAATTCTTGAAATCCTGATAAACAGTATCTACTTTTTCAATAAATTCTTTATCCTTGCCCAGTGCCACAGATTTTTCGTAGTTCAGAATATTGAGTAATAAGACCGGATTTGATGAAGCTTCTATCCAGGCATCTTTATCAATCTGGCGGAATAAATTCTTAGCATTACTATCCCAAACCCACCATATATTTTGAGCTATTTCTTCTAATTTACTTAAACTCTCGGGCAAATGTGACTTTACATTTATTTCCTTTAAGTTTCTGTCATTTACGTTGTTAACTTTAATTTTCATAAGCTTGAATGATCTTAATATAACTATTACTAATACTTCTTTTATATACTGAAAAAACTAATATCGAATACAAAAATAATAAAAAAGGGACGAGAAACTGATTAAAAAAAATTAAATTCTGATTTAAACATTTCAAACGTTTGCGTAGAATAAAACAAGAAATAATTAAGTCTGTTTTGGAAAATGAAATACTTAACTTTTTATTCTTTCGTTTTTCCTTTGAAGAGCAATACTGTAGGCGGTTGAGTAATATTGAATAAAATGCTTCCAAAGAGCTTTTTCAGCAATAACAGAAGCGTTTTTTCTTACAACTTTAACTTCTTCCTTGCTGAAAGATGCAAATTTGGAAATCATTTCCGAAATGTGAGTTGCAACCACATATCCGTTGTAGTCCGAACGATGAATTACACCTACTCCTTTTTCAATTTCGTGCAGTTCATGCGAAACCCATTGACCAAATCCGGACAAATCAGTGGTGATGGTTGGAACAGAAAACGCTATACTTTCCAATGGAGTATAACCCCATGGTTCATAATATGATGGAAACACGGATAAATCCATTCCGATAAGTAAATCATAATACGACTTATTAAAAATGCCATCGTTTCCATTCAAATAAGAAGGCACAAAAATGATTTTTACTTTTTGCGTTTGCTGATTGGTGAAGTGAAACCAGTGAATGGCAGACATTACATTATCACCATAATAATCATGTAACTCGTGTGTAGTAAATCTATTCCACGAGTTAAGCTGCATTTCCGGTTGATTCAAACTTGCAACCAAATCAAACCGTGGCCCCTGAATATATGCCGGAACCATGATAAATACGACAATTTCTTTTTTTAACTCAGTATCTTCGGACAATAATTTCAACGATTCTATAAACGTGTCGATACCTTTATTTTTATACTCATACCTTCCGGCAGTGCTTACAAATAGAGCATCCTCAGTTAATTTATATCCAAGTAACGTTTCAGCCACATGTTTTAAAATTGAACGGGCTGCTTTCCGTTTGGATGTAAATTTTCCACCATTTGGCACAAAATCATTTTCAAAACCATTGGGAGTGATTACATCGGGTTTTTTCTCAAGCAATTGTTCACATTCAATTCCGGTTATTTCACTTACTGTTGTAAAACAATCTACCTGATGTGCAGCTATTTTTTCAGTTGAATGTTTAGAAACCATATTCAATTCCGCTGCCATTTGGTCGCCATTATACTCATTAATATAATCGTATAAAGGCTTATGATTACCTGCAATTGACCGACCTATTGAAGTGGCATGTGTTGTAAAAAGAGTTCCTACGTCCGGCAACTGCTTTTTCACATAAAAAGCTCCGAAAGTTGTCATCCATTCGTTAAAATGCGCAACTACCTGATTATCTGACGTTAAATTAAAAAACCGGTAATAACTTTCGATAATTATTCCGGTTGCATATCCAAACATAGATGATTCATCATAATCGCCAAACGCAGCTATTGAATTTACACCTACTTGCTCCCAAATCAAACCATAAATTTCATCCTTTTGTTTCATCAATGGCATAAAATCTACCAAGACGGCAATCGGCCTTCCGGGAATATTCCAACGTCCAATACGTATTTTTAGTTGATATTCTTTATCTGTAAAATCCTTCCAGTCAGTATATAGATCCGTTATTTCTTCAAAATACGGATTTTGCTTATCCGTCCAGATATCGGGACCAATAAAAATGAGTTTATCGGGATGAGTTTGCTGTAAAGTAGCAGCTCTGGTTGACAAAACAGTATAAATACCGCCCACCATATTGCACACTTCCCAACTTGTTTCAAAAATATATTCTGGGTTCAATTTTTCTGACATGCTTATAAATTTAAAAAGAATGCAAAGATAATATTATAATGTTGTATTTATGGTTAACGAGAGTAGGTATATGAGTGTCTTTTTGTTAATAAACCCAATAAATAAGTAAAAGCAAATTCAATACTTTGTTTGAAATGTATAAATAAAAAGTTTGTATAAACTCAATAACACTGAATTTCAACGAATTAGATTTAAAGCAAAAATTGCAACATGAATTTGTCAAAAAGAACTTGTTTTCATAATAAATATGAAATCTTAGTAAATTTAGATTTTTTAATGTCAGAGGCATTATATTTATATAATTAATTTCTTTTTATTCGATATTCTACCTCATCGGGGTCGTATGTATGTTGTTAATATATAATTCTATAAATGTCCAAACCCGTGGATTCAATATCTTAATTTCAATTTTTATATTGATGTAGAATTACGAACATTTTTTTTACTCATGCGTTTATATTTGTAGAGATTTGAAAAACTAAATTAAAAGTAATATGAGTAAAATTGAAAAAATTGTTGGTCGTGAAATTCTTGATTCACGCGGAAATCCTACTGTAGAAGTAGATGTTTATCTTGAATCCGGAATTATGGCACGTGCTTCTGTTCCTTCAGGCGCATCAACCGGTGAAAACGAAGCCATAGAATTGCGCGATGGGGATAAAAAAAGGTATTTAGGCAAAGGTGTTCAGAAAGCTGTTGCCAATGTAAACAATATTCTGGCTCCCGCTTTGCTGGGAATCAGTGCGTTACAGCAACGGGCAATTGATAAATTAATGATTAATCTGGATGGCACAAAAACTAAATCAAATTTAGGAGCAAATGCCATTTTAGGAGTTTCGCTGGCAGTAGCTAAGGCTGCTGCAGCTTATCTGGATTTACCTTTGTATCGTTACATCGGCGGTACAAATGCTTTTACCTTGCCGGTTCCAATGATGAATATTATCAACGGTGGCTCACATTCCGATGCACCTATTGCTTTTCAGGAATTTATGATTCGTCCGGTAGGTGCCACTTCTTTCAAAGAAGGATTGCGCATGGGTGCAGAAGTTTTCCATTCACTGAAAAAAGTACTTCACGATCGTAATTTAAGTACCGCTGTGGGTGACGAAGGAGGTTTTGCCCCAACGTTGAAAGGAACTGAAGATGCGTTGGAATCTATCATAACTGCCATCGAAAAAGCCGGTTATAAAGCCGGAAAAGATGTGATGATTGGTTTGGATTGTGCTGCCTCTGAATTTTACAAAGATGGAATTTACGATTATTCAAAATTTGAAGGACCAAACGGA
This sequence comes from Bacteroidales bacterium, assembly GCA_038329115.1. Lineage (GTDB taxonomy): Bacteria > Bacteroidota > Bacteroidia > Bacteroidales > Paludibacteraceae > Paludibacter. The sequence continues at coordinate 9,374 of JBBQMQ010000034.1, read as the reverse complement.
GCAAAACGAACATCCGCACAACAAGCTGATTATCTGGCTGAATTGGCAGCAAATTATCCGATTGACTCTATTGAAGATGGTATGAGCGAAGGTGATTGGGACGGTTGGAAACTGTTGACTGATAAATTGGGTAAAAAAATTCAATTGGTAGGCGACGATTTATTTGTAACCAATGTTGATTATCTGAAAAAAGGAATTGATATGGGTTGCGCCAACTCCATTTTGATTAAAGTAAACCAAATTGGGACCTTAACCGAAACGCTTGATGCCATTGAAATGGCTCATCGCGCAGGATATACTTCAGTTACTTCGCACCGTTCGGGTGAAACTGAAGATGCCACTATTGCCGACATTGCTGTAGCTACAAACTCAGGTCAAATCAAAACGGGTTCTCTGAGCCGTTCAGATCGTATGGCAAAATACAATCAATTACTTCGCATTGAAGAAGAGTTGGGCGATTTAGCTGTCTACGGATTCAAAAAATAAGAAAAACTGTCAGACTTATTTCTGCCAAACTGTATTGCATTAAAAGCTAACTGAGAAAAAGGTTAGCTTTTTTTTGTCCTAAATTTTCAGCTTTTTTTACGAAATATTTTCTATGCGTTAATACCCGTTAAGCACTAAAAGCAGAGTGTTAATTATGAAAAAATATCAATATCACTTTTATTTGATGGTATAACTTTTGTATAATTTCGCAACGAAAAACAATCAAAAAACTAACAATATTGAGTACTTCTACTTCACTTTATTGACTTTAAATTTGATTTTTAATAATCCTATTAATAATTACTAAAATGAACAAGATGAATTTAACAAAAAGAATGAAAATGCTCGGCTTTTTTGGATTAGTCGTAGCAGTAAGTGTAGCTTCTTCATTGACAACAAGTTACATTTCAGACAAAGAAACAGGTAATCCAAAAGACCAGAACTCGCAAATTCCTGCTGCTTATGCAAAATTTTCGAATGTTGCCAATGCCATGGAAACTGATTTTACAGTTGCGGCAGAATTAACGATCCATGCAGTGGTCCATGTAAAAACAAAAACACCCATGAAACTTCAACAATTTGGTGGAGGTGCTTTCCCTAACGATCCGTTTTTCCAGTATTTTTTCGGGCAACCACAACAGCAACAACCCCGACAACAGCAGGAAATGCCTATGCAAGAAGCCTCGGGTTCAGGAGTTATCATAACACAAGATGGCTATATAGTTACTAATAACCACGTTGTAGATGGTTCTTCGGAAATTGAAGTCACGCTGAATGATAAACGTACTTTTAAAGCAAAAGTTATTGGAACAGATCCGAATACCGATATTGCATTAATAAAGATTGAAGCGAATGATTTGCCAATTATTATATTTGGAAATTCAGACTCGTTGAAAGTTGGTGAATGGGTTTTGGCTGTTGGAAATCCGTTTAATCTTACTTCCACTGTTACAGCCGGTATTGTTAGCGCCAAAGCACGGAATATCAATATTATTAATTCGCAAATGAAAATTGAATCTTTCATCCAAACCGATGCGGCTGTTAATCCGGGAAACAGTGGTGGTGCTTTGGTAAATACTCATGGTGAATTAGTTGGAATTAATACAGCTATAGCTTCACAAACAGGATCTTATGCTGGTTATGCTTTTGCCATTCCGGTAAGTATAGTTCAAAAAGTAGTTGCTGATTTACGAAAATATGGTGTAACTCAGCGTGCTATTTTAGGAATTGAAATAAAAGATATCACAAGCGAACTGGTCAAAGAAAAAAATCTGAAAACATTTGAAGGAGCCTATGTTGGTAAGGTTGCAGACAACTCTGCTGCTAAAAAAGCAGGTGTAAAAGAAGGTGACATAATTAATAATGTTAACAATATTAACATAAAATCTAAAACAGAATTACAGGAACAAATTGGTCGGTATCGCCCCGGTGATAAAATAACAATTACAATTTTGAGAGAAAATAAAGAACAGAAATTGAATGTAGAACTGAAAAATCAACAAGGAAGTACAGGAATTGTATCTGCTCAAACAAGTGAAGACGTATTAGGAGGCACATATAAAGAGCTGAACGACAAAATGAAACAACAATTAGGTGTGGATTTTGGTGTTGAAGTTAAATCACTTTCTAAAGGAAAATTAGCAGATCAGGGTATCAAACCGGGATTTATTATCCTGAAAATAAACAATCAGCCGGTTAGTAAAGCCGAAGATGTACAGGCTGCTTATGATGCTGCACTAAATAACGGTCAACAGGAAAAAGTACTTTTAATTGCCGGATTATATCCTACAGGAAAAATTGTTTATTACGCAATTAATCTTTCTGAATAAATTCATAGATTGGAATTAAGTAAATCATAAAGAACAAATTCATGCTTTTGAGTTTGTTCTTTATTATTTTATCAACAATTGAAAACAAAATAAACTTTTCTGCGTTTAATTGATAAAATTATTTGTTTTTCTATTTCAAGAACGATTCTTGATTAGTTTCTCAAATAATGTTGAAATCTAAAAATAAGTGTTTAATAGACAAACAATTATCAAAGTGTAAACATACAAGCCGTTATTTTGTTAGGACAGTAATTACTAGCACAATTATTTTTGCCTTTTTCGCATTGCAGACTCGAAAAAAACAACTACTTTTGCAAGCTAATTTTCCCCATTAAAATGAGACAATTAAAAATTACAAAATCGATTACGAATCGTGAAAGTGCATCACTTGACAAATACTTGCAAGAGATTGGACGAGAAGATCTTATCACTGTTGAAGAAGAAGTTGAGTTGGCTCAGCGGATACGTGCAGGTGACAGGATTGCATTGGAAAAACTTACACGTGCAAATTTACGTTTCGTCGTTTCGGTAGCAAAACAGTACCAAAATCAAGGCCTCAGTCTACCCGACTTAATCAATGAAGGCAACCTTGGACTGATAAAAGCTGCTGAAAAATTTGACGAAACTCGTGGATTTAAGTTTATTTCGTATGCTGTTTGGTGGATTCGTCAATCTATTTTACAGGCTTTGGCAGAACAATCGCGTATTGTTCGTCTGCCTCTGAATCAGGTTGGATCATTAAACAAAATCAACAAAGCTTTCTCGAAATTCGAGCAGGAAAACGAACGCAGACCTTCACCCGAAGAATTGGCAGAAGTGTTAGACATTCCGGTTGACAAAATTGCCGATACGATGAAAGTATCAGGCCGTCATATTTCGGTAGACGCACCATTTGTTGAAGGTGAAGACAACAGTTTGTTGGATGTAATGATTAACGATGATTCTCCCAACGCTGACAGGGTGTTGATTAATGAGTCACTTTCTAAAGAAATTGAACGCGTTTTGGCATTTACATTGTCAGACAGAGAACGTGATATTGTTAAGAAATTCTTTGGTATTGGCGTGACTGAAATGACACTGGAAGAAATCGGAGATGAATTTGGTTTGACACGCGAACGCGTTCGTCAAATTAAAGAAAAAGCAATTCGAAAACTGCGTCCAAATGCCAAAAGTAAACTTCTAAAAGGCTTTTTAGGATAATCGGAAAAACAGTACGATAATTCTGAATTTGAATATGAAGCAACCCAAAAGGTTGCTTCTTTTTTTTAACAGATCTTTGTCTTCAATCGTGCCTCAGCAATTTTGCAGAATTCTTCGCTCAATTCAAAACCTATATAATTCCTATTCAACATTTTAGCTGCAACTGCCGTACTTCCGGAACCCATAAACGGATCGAGCACTATATCACCTTCATTACTGCTGATTTCAATATAAGGCAAGCAAACTTTCAGTGGTTTTTGTGTTTTATGTATGGAACGCTCCTTGCCCATACAAATGGGGGTTTGAATGAAATTGTGCATTTCGTTTACCGGTTTATGGTTCCAGGTTTTGGGAGTTCCTTTGGAGAAGTGAACCAATAATTCCATGCTGTTGGCATACATTTTACGGGTATAAATGGCAGGAAAAGGATTTGTTTTATGCCAATGAATTACTTTACGAAACTGGAATCCAACGCGCTCAACTATTCTATTTATATAGGAAACAAAATCGTCGCCACACCACAAATAACCTGCGCCACCGGGTTTGCAAACCCGAAAGCATTCTGTTAATACTTCTTCCAAAAATTGCAAATACTCTTCTTCTGATTTAAAACCATCAAATTCAAATTCCGTTACAACATCTTTGTGGTTTTTTAAACCCTGCACATTCTGAGCACGATACTGATAATAAGGAGGGTCGGTAAAAATCAAATCAACACAAGCATCAGGTAGTTTTTTTAGTCCATCGAGACAGGATTGATTATAAATTACGTTTAACTCCATAGTCTGTTAATGGTTAATTGGTTAATTGGTTGATTGGTTAATGGCATAAAATCTTATTTTTCAAAATACTTATCAAGAAGATTTTTAGCTGCAATAAACGAACTTATTTCGTTCGATAAGACCTGTTTTTCGCTGATAACCAAAAGTTTTTGAATCTCATCATTTTGATAGAAACTATTTTTAAGCCGCTCGTTTATGGTTTCATACATCCAGTATTTTGCCTGCGAATGTCGTTTCACCTGAAAGAAATCTGTCGACTTTACAAATTCAATGTAGCGATAAACCATATTCCAGATTTCTTCAATTCCATTCAATTCGATTGAAGAACAAGTAATTGCTTCGGGCGACCAGCCGGAATCGTGTGGTGGAAATAAATGTAATGCGTTTTGATATTGCGATTTAGCTACTTTTGCTTTGTCAATATTACTACCGTCGCATTTATTGATGGCAATTCCATCTGCCATTTCCATAATACCGCGTTTTATGCCTTGCAATTCATCGCCGGCACCGGCCAATTGAAGCAGCAAAAAGAAATCGACCATGGAATGAACGGAAGTTTCTGATTGCCCCACACCAACTGTTTCCACAAAAATTGTATCAAAACCGGCAGCTTCGCAAAGAATAATGCTTTCGCGCGTTTTTCTGGCTACACCACCCAGCGAACCGGCTGAAGGTGAAGGGCGAATAAATGCATTTTTTGCCACAGAAAGTTCTTCCATACGGGTTTTATCACCCAAAATACTGCCTTTTGAGCGTTCGCTGCTTGGATCGATTGCCAATACGGCCAATTTTTTACCTGAGCGAACCAAATGCATTCCTAATGCTTCAATAAACGTACTTTTTCCCGCACCTGGAACTCCTGTAATTCCCAATCGAATTGAATTTCCCGAATAGGGCAAACATTTCTCTATCACTTCCTGAGCTATGATTTGATGCTCCGGAAGCGAACTCTCAACCAAAGTTACTGCCTGACTCAATAATGCAATGTCACCAGCTAAAATTCCTTCCACAAACTCTGTTGAAGTATATTCACGCCGTTTAAGTCGTGATTTCAAATACGGATTTATAGTTGGTACATTTTCCACACCTTCATTAACAGTTAGTCCTTTATACTCGGGATTATTTTCAGGATGTACTTTTTTACTGTAATGCATAAGTTTTTTTCAGACTAAAAAAGCCAAGAAGTTAAATATAAATCCTGGCTCAATTTGTTTTTAAAAGAAAAAGTATTTCTATTAAATTTATTTTTCAACAGTCCATGTTAAAACCAAAATAAGAAAACTATTATCAGGGTCGTTAGTCTGTATGGTTATTGATTTTTTGTAATCTCCTGCCGATAAGCCGGTTGTATTTAATTCAACTGAAATTTCCGCACTTTTACCGTTTGCGATACTCAGTTTTGATTGACGTATAGATAATTCTTTATTAGAATTAATAACTCTGCGGACTTCCAGAATATTCTGACCTTTATTGCTTACTTTAAATTTTGCAATTTGTTTTGTATTGCTTTTTACCACACCAAGATTTACTGTTTTTGCCGGAATTTCTAAGATTGGAGCTTTACGTTTCTGATCCAAAGTTAAACTTCCGAAATTCTCAACAATATTACTCACAAGAGTTATCTTAACATCCTCTGTTTTAATTTTTTGGCCGTTAAAGTTCAAATACACATTGTTTGTTAGGGGACCCCATTCAGAACATTTTGCTGAATTAAAAGTAAACGTAACCTTGCCTTCTTCGTTTGGTTTTAACGTAGCAGGAGTTATCGAAGCAGTTAAATAAACCGGAAGATTTAAAATAGCAGGAGTAATTGCAATCGATGTAGCGTTTTTAATCTCAAATGTGCGAACCTGAGTTTTTCCCTTGTCGATGTTATTCATTTGAACAACTTTGCTTTTAGCCAAAATGCCCCGCATGCTAACTGGATAAGGATTGTTTTCGGCAGTTGCTTTTGGAATAACTTCACCTTTAATTATCAAAACAGCTTGTTCTTCGGCTGCATTGCTATAAACAGTTATTGTTTTTGTAAACATGCCGGGACGGCCTTCTGGATTGTAAGTTACAGTAACAGAACCACTTTTACCCGGTTCAATAGGCTCTTTTGTCCATGTTGGGGTGGTGCAACCGCACGAGGCCTGAACACGATTTACAACCAAAGGTGCATTTCCTTCATTTTTAAATGCGAAAACAGTGGTTATTTTACCATCTTCCTCATGAACTTTTCCAAAATCGAAGTTCTTTTTTTCGAAAGTAATTACTGCTTTTTGAGACATGGCTGCTAAAGAAAAAATCAGGCAAACCATTAAAATTCCATACTTTTTCATATACTTATAATTTTATAATTGAATTCAGAATGTTAGATACATTGTATCAGATGTGCAAAAGTAAAAAAAATATCGTTGAATATTCAGTAATAATAATAATATCTGTATAAATTTAGTTAAACCATAGTTTTTTGTTATTTATAATCAATTTTCAAACAAGTAAGTCATTAAAAATGAATGTGATTTTATTTTCAAGCCGTTGATTCCCTTATTGATATTCAAAATTAAGTACCTTTGCGGATTATAAAAACATTTTCACCCCAAAATTTCATTTTATAACAAAAAGAATGAAAACAAAAATACAAAACCTGACAGAGCAAACTTCTGATTATGTAATCCGTTGCTACAGACATATTCATGCTCATCCCGAACTTTCTTTTCACGAATTTGAAACAGCTCAATTTATTCAGAATGAACTTACAGACATGAAAATTCCGTTCCGTTCCGGAATTGGAGGGACAGGTATATTAGGGAAAATCTTGGGCAAAAATCCGGATAAAAAAGTAATTGCTTTGCGGGCAGATATGGATGCTTTGCCTGTCAACGAAGAAGTAAACATCGGTTGGAAATCATTGAATGAAAACGTGATGCATGCCTGTGGTCACGATGCGCATACAGCTTGCCTGCTCGGTGCTGCAAAAATATTGAACGAACTAAAATCTGATTTTGAAGGAACAGTTTTGTTGATTTTTCAACCCGGTGAAGAAAAAGCACCCGGTGGTGCGAGTTTGATGCTCAAAGATGGAATTTTCGATGAAATTGAACCGGAACTTATTTTAGCCCAACATGTTTCTATTGATTATCCAACAGGAACCATGGGATTTTTATCCGGTATGATTATGGCATCGGCTGACGAAATTCATGTAAAAATTCACGGAAAAGGCGGTCACGGTGCTTTGCCCCATTTGGTGAACGATACTGTTTTGGCAGCGTCACAAACTGTTGTTTCGTTGCAGCAGGTTCGCAGCCGACTTTGTCATCCCTTAACTCCGATGGTTCTTACCTTTGGAAAATTAATTGCTGATGGAGCTACAAACGTTATTCCACATGAAGTTCAACTTTCAGGAACTTTCCGCACTTTCGATGAAAAATGGCGGGAAGAAGGAAAAAATCATATCCATAGAATTATTACTGAAACTTGTGCTGCAAACGGTTGTACAGCAGAAATTGATATGCCCGAAGGTTATCCATGCGTTGTTAATGATGAAGAAATTACAACAAAGGCAAAAAATTTTGCAACAGAATGGATTGGTAATGAGAATATTCAAACACTCGAAGTTCGTATGACTTCTGAAGATTTTGGATTTTTCACCCAAAAATATCCATCCACATTTTTCCGTTTCGGAGTAAAAGGTACAACAAATGAAAATTCCGGTGGATTGCACACTTCAACTTTTCAAATTGACGAAACAGCTCTGAAAACCGGAGCCGGAGGAATGGCCTGGTTGGCCTGGAAATTTTTAAACAGCTGATTGAATAAAATCTGCTTTTCCGGTTTTTAACCGATTATTTCGAAAAAATCCCCTGTTTATGGTATATAAAATGCTGTATCAATGGTATTTTATTGCGTAGTAGTTTGCTATAACTTTGCATCAACAAAAAAAGAAAACAAAGTTATGAGAACAACTGCTATTTGCCCTATTTCCGATAAAAAAATCGATGATCACGTTGCACGCATTAATGGTGCTTTTACCGTCCTATTTCTATCTGCTTTTATTATAACCGGAAACTTAGTCCCAATTTTGTTTCTATTCGTCGATTTTGCCCTACGTTCAGGAAAATATTCCAGATTCAGTGTTTTCTCTTTTCTGTCAAGAAAAATAATTAAACTTTTTTCGATTAAACCTGAATTAATTAATGCAGGACCAAAAATATTTGCAGCGCGAATCGGGTTTGTTTTTAATATTTTAATACTCAGTTCGGTATTGTTTGGTCTTGATAATCTGAGTATTGCTTTTACCGGTGTTTTTGGAGCTTGCGCAATACTTGAGTCTGTTTTCGGATATTGTGTTGCGTGTCAGATTTATCCTCTCGTTTACAAACTCACCTTTCATTCCAAAATTCAAAAGTTGAAAATCTAAACTTTCAAATACTAATTTTTCAGGCTATTTTCATTTAAAAATGAAGGTAGCCTTTTTTATTTTTCGTGTTTTAGAAATATGTCAATGATTAAAGCAAAAATTCAGTAGAATCTGAACAACATTTTAATTAATTCACTACTTTTGCCTCAAATAGATTACAAAATGCTTTTCTTATAATCAAATAAGCTAAGCTAAGATTACAAATTGTAAATGTTTAACGCTAAATTTTATGCTATGTACCAAAATTTTAAATCTCACCTCCAAAACGAGCTGACCACTATTAAGCAGGCCGGATTATATAAAAATGAACGGATAATTGTTTCGCCCCAGGGAGCTGTAATTCGCGTGGCCGATGGAAAAGAAGTGTTGAACTTTTGTGCCAACAATTACCTCGGATTATCCAATAATCCGTCGCTGATTGAAGCTGCAAAAAAAGGCCTCGATACGCATGGTTACGGAGTTTCATCAGTTCGGTTTATTTGCGGAACGCAGGATATTCATAAGAAATTAGAAGCTTCCATTGCTCATTTTTTCGGAACAGAAGACACCATTTTATATGCTGCCTGTTTTGACGCTAATGGTGGAGTTTTTGAACCATTGCTTGGCGAAGAAGATGCCATTATTTCAGATACTCTGAATCATGCTTCCATTATCGATGGTGTGCGGCTTTGC
>JBBQMQ010000033.1:0-16534 GCA_038329115.1 Bacteroidales bacterium | reverse complement strand
GTTCCGAACATGTATAAAGTAGCCGGGGAATTACTTCCGGGCGTTTATCACGTTTCGGCACGTGCGTTGGCTTCACATGCTTTATCAATTTTTGGTGACCACCAGGATGTAATGGCAGTACGCCAGACAGGCTGTGCCATGTTTGCAACCGGATCGGTACAGGAAGTTATGGACTTAGCTGCCGTAGCCCACCTTGCAGCTATCACCACCCGCGTACCTTTCGTACACTTCTTCGATGGTTTCCGTACGTCACACGAAATCCAGAAAATAGAACAAATCGACCAGGAAGATTTAATCCCATTGCTTGATGTAGAAGCATTAAAAGGATTCCGCGAACGTGCATTAAGCCCTGAGCATCCTGTTGCACGCGGCAGCGCACAGAACGGCGACGTTTATTTCCAGGCACGCGAAGCTTGTAATCCGTTCTACGATGCCATCCCGGCTGTTGTTGAAGACTATTTAGAGAAACTTGCTGTTGTTACAGGCCGCAAATATAATTTATTTGATTATTACGGTGCACCTGATGCCGACCGCGTGGTAATTGCCATGGGATCGTCAACCGAGGCTATCCGTGAAGGTATTGACCACCTTGTTGCCAAAGGCGAAAAAGTAGGATTGGTTTCAGTTCACCTGTATCGTCCGTTCTCTGCCAAACATTTCCTTGCTGCACTTCCAAAGACTGCAACCCGTGTTTGCGTACTTGACCGTACAAAAGAACCGGGAGCAACAGGCGAACCATTGTACCTTGATGTAAAAGATGTATTGTACGGATCGGCAAACCAACCATTGGTTGTTGGCGGACGTTACGGATTATCGTCGAAAGACTTTACACCATCGCAGGTGCTTACCATTTACGAAAACCTGGCTATGCCGGAACCAAAAAATCATTTCACGGTAGGTATTGTTGATGATGTTACCTTTACGTCACTTCCGTTGAAAGAAGAGATTGCATTGGGTGGCGAAGGAACATTCGAAGCTAAATTCTATGGTTTGGGTGCCGACGGTACTGTAGGTGCAAACAAAAACTCTATCAAGATCATTGGTGATAACACCGATAAATATTGCCAGGCTTATTTTGCCTACGACTCGAAGAAATCAGGTGGTTTCACTTGTTCCCACCTTCGTTTCGGTAATACGCCTATCCGTTCTACTTATTTGGTTACTAATCCCGATTTTGTGGCTTGCCACGTTCAGGCTTACCTGAAATTGTATGATGTAACCAAAGGCTTGAAGAAAAACGGTACTTTCCTGCTGAATACCATCTGGAATTCGGAAGAAGTAAAACGCAACCTGCCCGTTAAAGTAAAAAGATACCTTGCCAAGAATAATATCAGCTTGTATATTATCAATGCAACCAGTATTGCTGAGGAAATCGGATTAGGAAACCGTACCAACACCATCCTTCAGTCGGCATTCTTCAAAATTGCCAATGTAGTTCCTTACGAACTGGCAGTTGAGAAAATGAAATATGCCATCAAGAAATCGTATGGCAATAAAGGCGAGGAAATTGTAAACATGAACTACGCGGCAGTTGACCGTGGCGGTGAATTTACAAAAGTAGAGGTTCCTGAAGAATGGTCAATCCTGTTGGATGAATCAGAAGCAGCAGCCAGCATCGTTCCTGCATTTATCAAAGATATCGTTCGCCCTATCAATGCACAGGCTGGTGATGACCTTCCTGTATCGGCATTCAAAGGCCGTGAGGATGGAACTATGGAACAAGGAACTGCCAAATATGAAAAACGCGGTATTGCATCGTTTGTTCCTGAATGGATTTCTGAAAACTGTATCCAGTGTAACCAATGTGCTTATGTTTGCCCTCACGCTGTTATCCGTCCGTTTATCCTGGACGAAGTAGAACAGGCAAACGCACCGTTTACCGAAATGCTGAAAGCAAACGGAAAACAATTTACAGGCATGACATTCCGTATCCAGGTTGATGTGCTCGACTGTACAGGTTGCGGAAACTGTGCCGAAGTTTGTCCGGGTAACAAAGGCAACAAGGCGTTGGAAATGAAACATATCGAATCGCAATATCCAAACCAGGCTAACTGGGAATATTGCGCAAGCGAAGTGAAAACCAAACAAAAACTGGTAGACATCAAATCGAACGTGAAAAACTCGCAATTGGCAACGCCACTGTTCGAGTTCTCGGGTGCTTGTGCCGGTTGCGGTGAAACCCCTTACGTGAAACTGGTAACACAACTGTTCGGTTCACGCCAGCTGATTGCTAATGCAACAGGTTGTAGCTCTATTTATTCGAACTCTGCTCCTTCTACCCCATACACTACCAACGATGAAGGCCGCGGGCCGGCATGGGCTAACTCATTGTTCGAAGACAATGCTGAATTCGGTTTGGGTATGGTGTTTGCAAACGATAATATGCGCGACCGCCTTGTACGCCTGTTTACAGAAGCACAAACGGATGCAACTGTTTCGGACGAGCTGAAAGCGTTGTTTGCCGAATGGATTGAAAAACGCGACGATGCCGAGGAAACAATTATACTTGAACATGCGATTACCCCATTGGTAAATGCTTCGGAAAGTCCGTTGGCAAAACATGTGGCAGAACTCAGCCAGTATATTATCAAGAAATCGCAATGGATTATTGGTGGTGACGGATGGGCGTATGATATCGGTTTCGGTGGATTAGACCACGTGATTGCTTCCGGTAAGAATGTAAATATCCTTGTCCTTGATACTGAAATTTACTCCAACACAGGCGGACAAGCTTCCAAATCTACTCCAATTGGTGCAGTAGCTAAATTTGCCGCTTCAGGTAAACGCGTCCGCAAGAAAGACCTTGGTATGATTGCCGCAACGTATGGTTATGTTTACGTTGCACAGGTAGCCATGGGTGCAAACCAGGCCCAGACCCTGAAAGCTATCCGCGAAGCCGAAGCATATAACGGACCATCAATCGTTATTGCGTATTCACCATGTATCAGCCACGGGTTGAAAGCAGGTATGGGAATGGCACAAAACGAACAGGAACGTGCTGTAGAATGCGGTTACTGGCATTTGTACCGCTTCAACCCTGCATTGGAAGCCGAAGGAAAGAACCCAATGATACTTGATTCGAAAGAACCGCAATGGGATAAATTCCAGGACTTCCTGAAAGGTGAAGTACGTTACACCTCGTTGTTGAAACAATTCCCTGCCGAGGCAAAAGAATTGTTTGTGGCAGCCCAGGAAAATGCAAAATGGCGTTACACTGGTTACAAACGTATGGCAGAACAACAGTTCGCACCTGCGGAACCTGTAGCAGAACCTACACAACCTGTAGTTAGCTAAGGAACCAACGAATATATTAATTAAAGACCGCCTTCCATTGAGAAGGCGGTCTTTTTTTTTGCATGCGTACAGACGCATTGCAATAATGAATATTTTTGGTTGCTGATTTTTTTACAGACACGTGTAGTTATTGAAAGGTAAAAAAAACAATACAGAGAATAAATTGTTTCTGTATTGTAGGTCACAAATTATTGAGATTCAAGGAAACAATAATATTGTGTTACTAAATTGGGATTACATTAGGATGTAATGCTATATTTTGAACTGCCTTTCTGCCCCACTTTGACTTCAGCAACTTCTCTAACCTCTTCAAAACGTGAAGGCAAAGTTTATATGGCAGAAATGAAAAATTTGGCAGCTTTCTTGATTTTCTAATTACTAATTAATTGAAAATGAAGGATTATGAATGATGATTATAAGTTGAAAAATGATTACCTTTTGAAACAGGCTGAGGCTGCGGCGTTAATCAAGGCAAATAAAACAAATGCAATTGAGTTGGTTGCTATTAATAAAGAATTTGAATCTGAACACGGCAATAAACAAAGACTACTCACAGAGTTAATCCTTGCCAATGAAGAAAATGCTTTTGCATTAATCCAGGCGACTAACCAGGAGCTTATCCTTCAGAATGAAAAAAATGAAAAGCGGACTTTAGAAATGGTCGCTGCAAATAAAGAACTTTTGTTTCAGATTAAGGAGAAAGAAAAGCGGGAAGCATCATTGCTGGCTGCCAATAAAAAACTTTTGTTGCAGAATGAAGAAAAAGAAAAACAGGCAATGGAATTAATGATTGCCAATGAGGCATTACAACATGCGGAAGAGAATTTCCGACGCTCCATTTCAGAATCTCCGTTGGGCATACGTATTGTTACTATTGATGAGGAGACCATCTATGTAAATAAAGCGTTTTTGGAAATTTATGAAATTGACAGCCTTGAGGCTTTTAAAAAGGTACCTGCCATCAATAGATATACTCCTGAAAGTTATGAACATCAGGTTATTAGAAATAAACAGAGGAGAAAAGGACATCAGATTTATAACTATGAGTTAAGCATTATCCGAGCTAATGGGGAAATCCGTTTCGTTAAGGTTTGGCGAAAAGAAGTTTTGTGGAATGGAATCAAACACTTTCAGGTAATTAACCTGGACATAACCGATCAGAAACGTGCGGAGGAAGCGTTGTGGAATTCGCAGCAGGAAATGAGAAAATTTGCCGGACACCTCCAGAATATACGTGAAGAAGAAAGAAAAGGGTTGGCGCGGGAGATACATGATGACCTGGGCCAGGCATTAATTGCATTAAAAATTGACATGGGGTTGTTAAGGAAAAAGATATCTCAGAGCCTCGAAAAAATGAGCTTGGCAGACATGCTCGATAAAGTTGATATGCTGGTTAGCCAGATTAATAAAACCATAAAAATAATGCGAAGAATTATGAATGGGCTTCGACCGGAAATTATTGATTTATTGGGATTTATTGATGCTGCAAAATCGTACGTGGATGAGTTTCAGGAATGGCACAATTTGCGATGCGAGTTTGAAACCAAATTAGAAACAATCAATATTGATCCAGAACAGTCGGTAGCCTTATTCCGTATATTGCAGGAAGCACTCACAAACGTGGCCATACATTCACAAGCTACTGAAGTGAAAATCCAGCTTCATGCCGCTCCAGATTTATTAATCATGGAAGTTAAAGATAATGGAATAGGTTTTGACGAAAATAATATTGTCAAACTAGATTCATACGGTATGATTGGCATGAAGGAAAGAGTCCTTTTGCTTGGAGGAAAAGTCACAATTTCGGGAAAGTCGGGTGAAGGAACATGCGTAATGGTTGAAATGCCGTATAGCGCCGGTAATTAAGCCGGATCACTCGGAACGGATGATTCTGGCAGGATTAATTTTGGTAATAAGATAACCCTGTCCTGCAGGATGTGTTCATCAAATGTCTAAACTGTGTTAAAATAATTATACAAAAAATAAATCACATAAAAAAACAATGCAAAAAGCCCTTCGTAAAACTAAACGAAGGGCTTTTTGCATCTGTACGTGGTTATTAAAATCAATTGGTAGTTTGTATAATTGCGATATATTCTTTCAGAATTGAAAGCGAATAATCACCGGCATGCTGATTTACAAAACCAATAGCTGAAACATGAGCTTCTTCATCAGCTGTATCTGAAATAACCCGAACAACAATCAACGGTATGCCATAATCGTCGCAAACCTGAGCAACTGCTGCCCCTTCCATTTCGGCACAAAGCACTGAGGGTAGGTTTTTTCCTAAAGCCTGTTTCATTGCTGAACTTGAAATAAACAAATCGCCACTGGCAATATCACCAATCAACATTTTTGGATTAGAAATTTGTTGTTCAGTTAATATTTTTCTGAATTCCTTGTTGTTTTTCAAAAAGTTGTGCACAGCCTGCGCCATGGTATCTACATTTTGCAATGGAGTTTCGAATGACGTTTTTCCAGTAAGCGGAATCTCGAAACGTCGCATTAAAGGCCTTGCATCCATATCGTGTTGGAAAAGTCGTTGCCCGATAACTACATCGCCTACATTTAATTCGGGAGAAATAGCACCTGCCACACCCGTAAAGACAATTCTGTCGACATTAAAATCCAAAATCAGATTGGTTGCCGTGGTTGCTGCAGCCACTTTACCCCAGCGGGAAAAAACAGCAACAACTTCCTGACCGAACAATTCGCCCCGGTAATAAATCCGACTTCCACGCTCTACAATTTCCTTGTTGCTTATGGTTGCAATTAGTTTGTCCATTTCTTCGGGCATGGCACCCATTATTCCAAGTAACATATTTTCCTGTTTTACGATGAAAGTTTGCTTAAACGTTGATAAAGCGTTGGATGTGAATAATTAAAAAATACATATAACGGATGCGGCATTAAATTACTAAGCGAAGTTGCCGATAATTTTTTTAATCCGCTTTGCAATTGATTGGCATAACCGTTTGAAGCAGCAAATGCATCTGCCTGATATTCGAATTTTCGTGAAAGAACATTGGTGACAATATCCAGCACTAAGGATATAGGAGAATACAGAATGCTAAAAGCCAATGCATTCAGGTGAAAACTGGCAGTTGTGCCACCAAGAGCCTGAGCCATAGCATCGCTTTTGAGTATTAATCCAAAAAAGAAAAAGAGTACTAAAGTGGATGGTAATGATATAGCAAAATTTATCAACGTATGTTTGTGTTTATAATGGCCAACTTCGTGAGCCAATACAGCAACAATTTCCTCCACAGTCATTTCATCTATCAACGTATCATACAAAACAATTCGTTTTTTGCTGCCTAGCCCACTGAAATATGCATTTGCTTTCGTAGAGCGTTTTGAACCATCAATCACGAAAATATTATCCAGATTAAAGTTGGTTTTTGAAGCGAATTTTTCTATTTCGTCACGCAATTCACCCGCTTCCAGAGGTGTTTGTTTGTTGAAGATCGGAACAATTATTTCGGAATAAAACATGGTCATAAAAAGACTAAACGCAGTTATAACCGACCAAGTCAATAACCAGAAATAATCGGGCGTAAGCGTATAAATCCAAATAATCAATGACAAAAGACCACCTCCGATAATTACACCCAGGGCATACCCTTTTAATTTGTCTAAAATATAAATTTTAGGGGTAACTTTATTAAACCCAAACTTTTGCTCAACAACAAATGTATCATATAAATCAAACGGAATTGTAATTATATCATTTGCAAAGAAAAGAATGCCGAAGAATATGAGCGGAATCAAAATTACATTCTGAGTATAACCATGAATGACCTGATCGAGCCACGCAAATACACCAAAGCACAAAATCAATAGCATAACTATAAAACTAAAGCTGCTGGTAAGCATGCCAAAACGGGAATTCGTTCTGAAATATTCCTGCTGCTTCTGATATTTATCTGAATCGTAAATACCGGTTAGAATTTCAGGAAGCTTTTTCGTTGAATTCTTAATATTCAGAAAAGCTAAATACCGCCCCAGGCCGAAGTCTGCAACAAGAATAGTTATAATGCAAAAAAATAAAACCTGCGCCATACTAACAATTAAAAATTACATTTATAAAACAGTACAAATATAGCTCTTTTAGTAATTAATTTTGTATAATCTTTGAAAAATGAGCAAAAATTGTATCTTTGTAAGTATATTAAATATTCGAAATAAAATCCAGCATTTAAATTCTTTCACCAATTACCATTCAAGAACCTGATTATTTCAAATGAGATTTTTACTTAGAAATATAGCTTTTACAGTCATTATTGTTCTTCTGGCATCCTGTGCGAATAAATCGTCAAACACCATTCGAATCGGAATTCTGAATGGTCCATCGGCTGTGAGCTTTATTCAAATGATTGACCAGCAACCTGTTATTGAAGGAAAGAAAATCGAAATTATCATGAAAAATGAGCCCTTTCAAATTCAGGCTTTAATGATGCAACATAAAATAGACTTTGCAATTCTTCCAACGGTTATGGCCGCCAATTTGTACAATAAAGGGTTGGATTTCAGAATGGTTGCCTGTCCCATTTGGGGAACTTTATATTTACTTACCAATACCAACCAATGCAAAATTGAAGGTTTGGACGGAAAAACAATATCAGTCTTTGGACAAAGTGCAACACCAGACATTTTGCTTCGCCACGCTCTGAAACAAAATAATGTAAATAACGTAAAAATTGATTATTCATTCACTTCAAATAGTGAAATTGGTCATGGTTTGCTTAACAAAAAAGTGACATTTGGAGTTGTTTCCGAACCAATGGTAAGTGTTCTGCTTGCCAAAGATAAGTCGATAAAAATTCTTCAAAAACTGGATTGCGAAGAATATCTTTATAATACTGACAAAGATATATTCGTTCAAACTTCATTTCTTGTAAGTGACAGATTTTCAGAAGATAATAACAACGAAGTAACTCAAGTGTGTGAAGCATATTCCCACAGTTGTAATTTCACTTATGAACAGCCTGACAAGACAGCAAACCTTATGGTGAAGCATAAAATTTCGCCGGATGTTTCTGTTGCAAAGCTTTCACTTCCATTGTGCAACATTCGATATGTTGGTGCATTTGCTATTGAACACGAAATAGCTCAATATCTCAACATTTTTTATCAATTTAATCCACAAAGCATTGGTGGAAAGTTACCTGATAAGAATTTTATTTATCAAACATATTAAATAATCTGATGAAGAAATAAGAATGAACAAGAAAAATCTAATACCAACTATTCTGGCAGTGTTATTTATTGCCATTATATGGCAGTTTATCTCTATGTCTGTTGGATATCAAGCCATTTTTCCGTCAGTAATTGAATTATTCAGGCAAGTTATTCTTTTATTCAGTTCCGCTAACTTTCTGATTACAGTTGCCAGCACCATTCTGAGAGGTATTTTGGGCTTTATAATGGCTTTCTCGTTGGCATTTATCCTATCTGCAATTTCTGCTTTTTCACCTTTTTGGAAATCATTTTTTCATCCAATCATTGTAGTAACCCGTTCAATTCCGGTTATATCGTTTGTCTTGTTGGCTATTTTATGGTTTTCACCAACAGAACTACCGATTTTTATTGCGTTACTAACCATGTTTCCCATTTTGTATCAAAACATTCTCACAGGATTGGAACAAACCGATATTAAATGGATTGAGATGGCTCAGGTTTTTGGTAAATCATTTTCCAGTCGTTTTTTTAAAATTTATCTTCCTGCTTCAAAATCCAATATTTATGATGGAATCAGTACGGCAATGGGATTTGGCTGGCGGGCAATTATTATAGGCGAAGCACTTGCACAACCGTTGCACGGAATAGGTACAGCCATGAAGCAAGCACAGACATTTATTAATGTTTCGGAGTTAATCGCCTGGACTGTTGTTGCCATTGGAATTAGTTATTTGTTTGATATTATTATCAAACAAATCCGGAAAATTAAATTCAGAATAATCACATATCATCCGGGTATTTCCGGGTATAAATTAGACAATCAAAATATTGATATAAAACAAGTTGAAATAATAAATTTAGAAAAGAAGTTTAATGATTTAATTGTATTTAATTACTATGATTTATCGTTAAATTCAGATTCAGTTACCTGCATAAAAGGATCTTCGGGAAAAGGAAAAACCACGCTGTTACGAATAATTTCAGGCATTGAAAACGTAAATTCCGGGTCGGTTATTTATAAAGATAAATTAAAAAAAGCGTATTCTTTTCAGGATATAAGGTTATTACCGTGGCTTACTGTCTCCGAAAATATTGCATTTGTATTTGATAAACGGAATATACGCAAACAGGAAATCAGTAATTTGATAACATTTTTATTGGAGAAGCTGGAACTAACTGAACAGGCGGATAAATTTCCTCATCAATTAAGTGGTGGTCAACAACAACGGGTTGGATTGGCTCGGGCGCTGGCAGCAAATTCGGATATTCTTTTACTTGATGAACCTTTGACTGGACTTGATAATGAATTGAAAATAAAGATTATAAAATTTCTTGATGAGTGGATTTCTAATTTTAAGCCATTGGTCGTTTGGGCGACTCACGAAAATATTCAACTCTCAAAATCTGAAGTAATAGAGGTGAATCTATAAATACATTCGTTGTCCGAAGATCAGACTTCCCACCCGAATCATGGTACTCCCCTCCTCTATTGCTATTTCATAGTCATCTGACATTCCCATGGAAAGCTCTGAAAATGAACTGCTTTCAGAAAAAAAATCAGACTTCACTTTATCAAACAACGATTTCAGATTCTTAAATTCCATTTGTATCTGATCCCTATTTTCAGTAAAAGTTGCCATTCCCATTAAACCGCAGATTTGAACGTTTTTCAATTCTTTCCATTCATTACCTGTCAATGTATAAATTAATTCTTCAGCCGAAAAACCAAATTTAGTTTCTTCCGCTGCAATATGAACCTGCAACAAACAATTTACGACTTTTCCGGCTTTGGCAGCCTGTTTATCAATTTCTTGTAATAATTTATAAGAATCGACTCCATGAATCAGCGAAACAAAAGGAACAAGATACTTAATTTTATTAGTTTGAAGGTGACCAATGAAATGCCAATTAATATCTTTTGGTAAGGCTTCCTGTTTGTCACATAATTCCTGAACTTTACTTTCGCCAAAAACTCTTTCACCCGTTTCATAAGCCTCTAAAATTAACTCGTTTGGATTAAATTTCGACACACAAACCAGTTGCACATGCGTTGGAATGTGTTGCCGGATTGTTTGGATGTTTGATTTGATTGTCATAGCCCCCTCAATCCCCCAAAGGGGGACTTTAAGTTAGTTTTATTTTACTTTTCTAATATAATTGAATTCATAGACAGAGTCTTTAAGTCCCCTTTTGGGGGATTTAGGGGGCTTCATATTTATAAACATCCATGATGGTGGTTTCAGTTATCGCAGCTACGGTATAGTCCGCCATAGATCCTTTCATCCCTTCCTGCAATCCGTCCCACGCTTCTTTTACATTATTGGCCTGAACCATCATCGTAGTTGCAACTTTCTTCTCAATTCCTTTTTCTTCATCAAGCGTTATGAAAAAAACTTTACAGCGATACCATTTATCTCCTGTTTCATTCTCAAACATTTCGTTAATACGTGCCTTGCGAATAGTTGCAACTGAAAACTCGCCACTAATAAACGGTTCCATTTCTTTATTGATTCGTTCTTCTGCTTCCGCAAAAGTTAACGCATCAACCAGATACGCTTCGCTTACTTTTACTATTTTGCCTTCTTCGGCTGTTTTCTCGTACTTAATTTTGCATTCAAACCAATTGTGCATACTTCCTAATTATTTTATAATGAGTAATTTATTTTTAAAATTCTGTTTAAATTTTACTATACAAAGATAGCAAAATCTTTCAAAAACCAAGGGAGCTATCTAAAAAAATGCCCGATAAGAAACTTACCGGGCATTTTTGAATTATAAATCAATGTCGTTTAGTTAGTGTATTTCTTTGTGATACTTTGTGACTTAGAGTCTTTTTGGCAAAAAAATAACAGCCACTAAGTCACAAAAGCACTAAGGTTCACAAAGATTCCATTCAATGAAGATTCTTAACTTAACAACATTAAATTATAAATTATCTATTAAGCTTTATCTTCCAACGGAATTCTCATTTTGTAGAATGAACGCCATGCAAAATACATAGAGATAACTAACAAAATACCTCCAATAATAAAGTGTGCTGGCGTGTAATGTTTAACTCCATCGGCTCCTACAGTTGACATATTTACTGCAATTTCTACAGCCAATAAACCAAATAACGTAGAGAACTTGATAATTGGATTCAACGCTACCGAAGTTGTATCTTTAAATGGATCTCCAACAGTATCACCAATTACAGACGCATCGTGAAGCGGAGTATTCTTTTCTTTCAAATCAACTTCAACTAATTTCTTAGCATTATCCCATGCACCACCGGCATTTGCCATGTAAAGAGCCTGGAACAAACCAAATACAGCAATAGAAATCAAATAAGCAACAAAGAAGTTAGGATCAAACAATGCAAAAGCCAACGTAGCTGTCATAAGGGTGATAAAAATATTCCACATCCCGTTTTGAGCATATTGAGTACAGATTCTTACTACTTCAATAGAATCTTTTTCGTCTGCTTGCGTTTTATCCAGTTTCATGTGACTTTTGATATATTCAACAGCACGATAAGCTCCGGTTGTTACTGCCTGAATAGAAGCTCCTGAGAACCAGAAAACCATGGCACCACCGGTAATAAGACCTAATAAAATAGGTGCTTGTGTCAATTCAAGACTTAGCATACCAACACCTTTCAACAAAAGAATAATGGAGAAAATCATGGTAGTTGCACCTGCAACAGCAGTACCGATTAATACAGGTTTAGCAGTCGCTTTAAATGTATTACCTGCTGAGTCATTTGCTTCGAGGTAATGTTTGCCACTTTCAAAATCAGGAGTAAAGCCAAAATCCTTTTCAATTTCAGCACTGATTCCCGGAATTTGTTCAATTTGCGATAACTCAAATACAGATTGAGCATTATCAGTTACCGGACCGTAGCTGTCAACAGCAATAGTAACCGGACCCATACATAAGAAACCAAAAGCAACTAAACCAAAAGCAAAAATACTTTGATATCCCATTGCGGCTTCGCTCAATCCCAGATTCTGACTGATAAAAAAACCACCCGCCATCAAAGCAACCATAAGTAGTCCCATCCAATAAGCAGCAAAATTACCTGCTACAATACCTGAAAGGATAGTCAAAGAAGGTCCACCTTCGCGTGAAGCTGTAACAATTTCATGAACGTGATCAGATTTGGAACTGGTAAACTTTTTAGTAAATTCAGGAATAAGAACGGCAGCTAACGTACCTAAGCTTATAATACCAGCTAATTTCCACCATAAACCACTTACGAGAACGCCTCCAACTGTAATATCACCAATAAGTGCATAACTCATTCCAAAACTAATGGTTATACAAGAAATAGCAGCAATCCAAATCAAACGGGTCAGCGGAGCTTCAAAATCAAAATCCAATGATTTTCCGTATTTTTTTTCAGAAATAGCATTGTTTACGAAATAAGAAATACCTGAGAAGATATCCATTAAGAAACGCATACCAAAAATCCATACGATTAATTTTGCTTGTAAGTCAACTTCTTTAACAGCTAACGAGATAAAAGATATAAGAGCAACTCCGGTTACACCATAAGTTTCAAAAGCATCAGCCGTTGGACCTACACTGTCACCAGCATTGTCACCTGTACAGTCGGCAATAACACCCGGGTTACGAGGATCGTCTTCTTTTACTTTAAATACGATTTTCATTAAATCCGAACCAATATCGGCAATTTTGGTAAAGATACCACCGGCAATACGAAGTACGGAAGCACCAAGTGATTCACCAATTGCAAAACCTAAGAAGCAATATCCAACAATATTACGGGGAACAAAAAGTAAGATGATAATCATCATTACCAATTCAAGCGAAATAAGGAATAAGCCTACAGAAATACCTGAACGTAGTGGAATATTTACCACGTCCCACGGGCGTTTTTTCAATGATGCAAAAGCAGTTCTTGCATTAGCATACGTATTGATACGGATACCATACCATGCCACAGCATAAGAACCTCCCATACCCACTATGGAGAATAAAAGAACTAAAATAACAACTATTGGCGTAGATAATGCATCCGGTCCGGTTGCGTCAGCATTTGCCATAGATAAGTAATAAACAATAGCCACGGCGATAATACCAAAAAGAATGGCTAAGAATTTACCTTGTTGTAATAAATAAGTACGACAGGTTTTGTAAATTGTGCTGGCAACATCCAGCATGGATTTGTGGGCAGGCAAGGCTTTAACTTGTTTGAATAAATACAAACTGATACCCAATGTACCTACAATAACTAAAGAACCGAAAAGTAATAAATGCCAACCGTCTATTCCTCCGAAATGTGGAAAAGTGGCATCATGTAAATCCGGAATTCTGAGATTTGCCTCAGAGGCGAACGTTTTGGCTGATGTTAAAATTGCCGCTAAAAGCAACATTCCAGCCCGTTTCATTTGTTTCATAAAATTGCTATTAAAAAATTTGAAGTGTGAATAAATTAACCTTTTAAAAAAGAAAAAAAATACGGCCAAAATTACTTTATTTTTCTCGCATTTCAAATAATTTTAACATTAAAGTTATCAACAAAATTTATAATTTTTCTCTTAAAATGGTTGATTGCCTGAATAACAGGAAAATACAAATTCTGAGACTAGATAAAAATGCATAGAATATGTATATTGATTAAGAAATGCGACTTGTTTTCCCACTGTTTGCGCACACAAATTGATTTTATGCCACTAAAGTGTATAAATATTGAAGTCATATTAGTCGTATTCCGTACCACATTTCAAAATAATTACTTATTCAGACTCAGAAAACCACTAAAGATTAATATTCCTGGTGAAATTTAGTTATACAAAGTGGTGGAAAATGACATATTAAAAGCGGACTTGCCAATATTCAGGCAAATCCGCTTTTTAATTTATAATTCAATGACTTCAAACACAACTAATCTTTTGGCAAGTGTTACAATTCTGTGTGCCAGCGTGCGAGTGGATAACTAAATTATTGATTAAAAAAAAGTATCTTTGAACTTTTTTAAACCAAACTTATAAATAATGTAATTGGGATGATTTGGTTACTATTCTCCTATTTTCTGTATGCTTTCAACAATGTGGTTTGGAAATGGACGGTGCGCGATGAACATCCGGTTTATTTAATCAGCCGCCGTGCAATTTTTACGTTTCTGTTTACAGTCATTTTTGTATTCTTTAGCCAAAAGCAACCTTTTTTGTTCGTACTTCAACCTCAGTTTTATTTGATTATTATCGGTTGTTTGCTGGGTACAACAGGTCTTATTTTGATGATTAACTTTCTGAAACAAGGAAGTTTGACACGGCTGAGCTATTACATGTTTTTGCAGTTGACAATCAGCGGAAGTTACAGCTATACATTGGAAAAAATTCCGATAACTTCTCGTCTATTGATTGGAAGTGCGGTGATGATTCTAGGCTACATTGGATTTATTTACGACGAACGGAAAAAGATAAAGTCAGAGCCGGTACTACTCACACAACATCTGCTACTTCTGGGAATGACAGTTTGCTTCTCGGCTCTCACACTGATTGAATGGAAGGTATTGAAAAACTTTGAACCGTCGTCCATTATGGTAACTCAGGAATTTATGGTGTTAATAGTGACCACTATTCTGTATCTTTTTATTCAAAAACCCGAACGAAAAACCACACTGAAATCATACGCCCGTTTCCCCATTATGGCAGCGGTTATTATGCTGGCAGTATTTGCCGGTTTAATGGGTTTGAAAGTCACCAATCCATTTATTTCGTCTATCGGAGGAGTTGCCACACCATTACTCACCGTGATATTTGGAAGTTTATTTTTAAACGAAAAACTCAATTGGGTACAAGTAGCTTCGTTTGCTGTGATTGTATTTGGAGAAGTGGTTTTGTTTTGATTTAATCAGATATATCAGTTGGAAATAATTGAAAAAGTTGTATAGTTGAGCAACTTTTGTATTATCTTTGCAGTATGGATAGAATAATGTACAAAACACCGATGTTTGATTCATTTTACAACTTGCTCAATAACAGGGCTAAAAAGAAAGTTGATTATGTTTTTGAACACATACGTTCTGAAAAGAATGTGAGTACTAAATTCGTGAAACACCTTGTAAATACGAACTTTTATGAAATGCGAATTTCTGTAGATAACGAGTATAGAGTCATCCTTTTTGCCATAGATAACGACAACTTTATAAATGCAAATGAAGTTGTTTTACTCAATGGATTTATCAAAAAAACAACGACTGACTATGAGAAACAAATTTCTATAGCCACTAAACTAATGGAGGAATTTTTATGAATAAAATAAATGTAGAGAAAATCAGAAAGTTTCCAACTGTAAACGTATCGCTTGACCAAAAATATGGAGAAGTGGGTACTGCAACAAGACAGAAATTTACAGAAGAAGCAAATGCTTTTTTCACCGGACAATTAATTGAAGATGCTCGTAAAAAAGCACATCTCACCCAAGAAGAACTGGCAACCCGCGTGGGTTCAAACAAATCGTATATTTCACGCATCGAAAACGGTAAAACAGAACCTAAAGTTTCTACTTTTTACCGCATTGCCGCAGCATTAGGATTGTCGGTAGAATTGAACCCGATACACTAAGGATAATTTTTTTAAGATGACAGAATAAAACTATCTTAACTTAATGGCAAGCGTCAAACCATTTTTCAACAGGTTGACGCTTGATTTACAGTTAAAAATTCAATTATACCCGATTTCAATTGACTTAAAAAAACATATTCCTAAATGTTTGCAATTTTGATAGTTAGTAGCAATCTATTTTGTACATTTGCAAAACAAACAAAATCAACAAGAAATCTTCTATGCCAACATTATCGATGTTTTTTGGGATTATTATTAGAATGTATTATGCGCCAAAAGAACATAATCCACCTCATATTCATGTATATTATCAGGATGTAATAGCTGTAATAAACATTTTGAATTATGAGTTAATGGAAGGTGAACTACCTAAGCGACAAATGCGCTTGGTGCTTGCATGGATTGAAATACATCAAGATGAATTGATGGCAGATTGGAAATTGTGTCAGAATGGTGAAAAACCTTTTATTATTGAACCATTAAAA
>JBBQMQ010000032.1:0-16635 GCA_038329115.1 Bacteroidales bacterium | reverse complement strand
AATATGGATGCAGAAGTAATCAATAAAGTGTTGATTGAGAATGTAATTCGCAATAAATATCCCAACCTGAGCGAAGAAGAAACCGAAGAGGTCCGTCAATATGTTGTGCTTGACTCGGTAATGAAAAATACCTTGCAGATAAATGTCAAAGACTTGAAAAAGGCTTTACAGGAAGACGAGAGTATCAAAAAAGCGATTGCAGAAAAAATGTCCAAAGACGAACTGAATAATGAATTAATTCCGAAAGTTGTCAAAACTATTTATCCCGACTTGACAGACGAGGAAGCTAATTCATTCTGTAAAATTGCATTAAACACAAATACTCCCACTGATTCAGAAAGTCAAGCCGATAAACGTTTTATTCGCATGGCAGGGCAGTTTGTAAATATCGACGATTTACATATTGACCTGATAGATCAGGTAAACCCATTCCAGAAAGCATACGAAATTCTATCGAAATCTGTTACGCCAAAAGTATTGAAAGTAATACAGGACATAATTGAAACTACCCGAATCAGAATGACAGTGGAAGAAGCACTCATTTACTATCCAGAAAAAGTTCAGAAGTTCATGAAAACCTTTGGCCGTGAACCAACTATCAAATCAACGGATTTTAATGAGCGAAGAATGGCAGAAGCAATCTTGTTTCTCAAGGAATTAAAACGTAAACAGGTTGCACCAAACCTATAAAGGGGATTTAAGACGCAGTATATAAACAAAGTATTTTAAATAAAACTATACTAGCCAAAAGTCCCCTTTAGGGGATTTAGGGGCAGATGAATAGAATAAAATCCATGCAAAAAACCGACCAAAAACTTCAAGACATTTTTGAGAATGACCCCTTGGGTTTATTGAATGTAAAACCTCTATCAATTGTCAGGTCTGAGAGTGATGCGCTTATTGATAAGTTTGAGGAAATAAATGATTTCTTTGAAAAAGATAAGCGGTTGCCTGTTGAATTCAATGGAGTGAACGAACACACCTTGTATTCACGATTATTAGATTTTAAAAACACAGAATCAAAAAGAGAAAAGTTATTGGAATATGATAAATATAATCTCTTAATACCCGACGAGAAAAAGGTTTATTCTATTGACGATATTCTAGGAGATGACCCTTTGGGTTTATTGGATGCAGATGATATGGGTTTGTTTGATTTTAATCACGTTCAACGACCAACTGAGAGAGCCAGTACTGATTTTGTGGCAAGACGAAAATTTTGTGTGGATTTTGATAAATATGAATCTAATTTCAGAGAGGTACAAAAGGATCTAAAAGAAGGTAAACGCTCCCAAGTAGAATTTAAACTTGGTACCTTAAGAGAAGGCTCATATTACCTTCATAATGGTGTTTTGTTCTACATTGAGAAAATTGAAATAAGCGTTAAGGACCATTACAAACCCGACGGAACAAGGGTACGTGAAGATGGGCGTACAAGAATTATCTTTGAAAATGGTACGGAATCCAATATGCTTAAACGTTCTGTTGAAAAGCTATTGTATGATAACGGTAGAGCCGTGACAGAAAACTTTGAAAAAGAAAATGAGAAGTTTGACAACAAATTCAACAATATAACTGAGCAAGATCAGGAAGCTGGCTTCATTTACATTCTTAAATCAAAAAGTGACAAATCTGAGATTAAAGAAATAAAACACCTTTACAAAATTGGATATTCAACTTCAACGGTTGAAGAAAGGATAAAGAATGCAGCTCAAGAGCCAACCTATTTAATGGCAGAAGTCCGCATAGTAATGACTTTTAAATGTTACAACATGAACACGCAAAAGTTAGAATTGCTTTTGCACAATTTCTTTGGCAGCTCCTGTTTAAATGTCGATATCTTCGACAAACAAGGCAATCGCCATACTCCCCGAGAATGGTTCATTGCACCCTTAGATGTGATTGAACAAGCCATTCATTTAGTTATATCCGGTGAGATCGTGAAGTATCGGTATGATAGTTCTAATCAAGACATTTTATTAAAAGAATAATTTTTCAAAGCAACTAATTTATGTTTGACGATTTTGAAGAATACGAAAGTTCGTACGAAAAAACACAAAAATTACCCATTTACCAAAAAGGAAAAGAAATAGCCGATTTGGTAAGAGCTATTACTGTCTTGATGGATGATGATAATGAGCAGATGGGTTGGCTGAAGGGTGAATTATTGGTGGATTCGAGTATGCCTTGTGCCAAAATAGCCGGAGCAGAAGGAGGCAATTTGTATGATATCCGCATGGAATGCGCCACTATTATCCGTAAATCAGCAATGACTCTCTATGTTAGCGTTCATTCGTTGCGGGATGCGGGCTTTGAATATATGGAATATTATACACTGGTTCGCCAGAAGATAGAGGAATTTCGCTTGCTGTTTATCGACTGGGTGGCAGGTTTTGATAAGAACCACTATATTGTCGACCGCTGGGGGTTATTTAATCCTGAAGGTGTAAGTCCTTTTGATGATAGTGAAGATGGCGGGTGGAATGATCGTGGATGAGACCCCCGCTACGCTCGTCTCCTTGAAAGGGGACATTTATGGGGCTGGGATAATACCATTTTTTCGAGTAGCAGTGTAGAAGATGCTGTAAATGTGATCCTTTTCAATGAAGATGTCAATCAGGTACTGTTGAAACAAGCTGTGGCAGAACGAAAAACCGGATCTGTTATCCTTGAAATTCCGACTATCTGGGCCGGTGGAACTATTCAGTGTTGGATGTATTTCAGTTCGGTAGATGGTAAAGTAAAATCAGTAAGTCAATATATAGGCGATGTAACACTTTAGATATTGATTTCTTTAATAACCGGCCCTTTTGTTCAGTACAAGAGGGTCGGTTTTGCGTACAGAATCAGTTAGATGTTTGACGAAAAAGCAACTGATTATTTTTTTCTTGCACAAAGATTGAGTATCTTTGTAAGCCGTGTTTACACTATCTTATACTTATGGTAAGATTTATTATTTGTCAAATAAATATTAAATTATCACTTTATTTGTCATTTTGATAATAATTTAAAACTTAATTGAGTATTTTTGTGACAATTCGAATTGAGCTAATAGTTTTTTTCAGAAAGAATTCAAAAGATGGTGAAAAAATTGCCATTTTTACTATTTTTGTACCGATTTTATTACAATACGAAAGCAAAACAACATTATTAATAAAATATAGGTAAAAAATAACCCTCAAAAATTATAATTATGTCATCATTGAGATTTAAAGCAGTAGAAGAAGCTTTTAAGAAAAAAGCATTAGCAGTTTGTCCACCGTCGAAGTTTACTTCCGATTATTATGGAAAATATGTATTCAATCGGGCTACAATGGCGAAATACCTTTCGAAAGACACCTTGAAATTACTTAAAAATGTGATTGATAAAGGAGCCACTCTTAATTTGGATATTGCTAATGATGTAGCTGCCGGCATGAGAATGTGGGCAATGGAATTGGGTGCAACTCATTACACACACTGGTTTCAACCATTAACTGACAGCACGGCTGAGAAACATGATTCATTTATTGATTATGCTGGAGGTATGCCAGGTGAAACAATAATTGAAGACTTTTCCGGAAAACTTCTTGCTCAACAAGAGCCGGATGCTTCTTCATTCCCAAGTGGAGGAATCCGCAGCACCTACGAAGCCCGTGGTTATACTGCCTGGGATCCATCTTCTCCTGCTTTTGTAGTTGATGACACATTGGTTATTCCTACTATTTTTATTTCGTATACAGGTGAATCTCTTGACTTGAAAGCCCCTTTGTTGAAAGCTTTAAGTGCAGTGGATAAAGCCGCCACGGCAGTTTGTCAAATGTTTGACCCAAGCGTAAAAAAAGTAGTTTCATTTTTAGGTTGGGAACAAGAATATTTCTTAGTTGACGAAGGTTTATATGCAACCCGTCCTGATTTATTGTTGACCGGTCGTACACTTTTAGGACATGAATCAGCTAAAAACCAACAATTGGATGACCATTATTTTGGTTCAGTTCCAAGTCGGGTGGCTGCTTATATGAAAGATATTGAATTTGAAGCATACAAATATGGTATTCCTGCCAAAACCCGTCACAACGAGGTAGCACCGAACCAATTTGAGCTTGCTCCTATTTTTGGCGAATGTAATCTGTCAGTTGACCAAAACTTATTAATGATGTCAATCATGAAAAAAGTTGCCCGTCGTCACGGATTCCGTTTGTTATTGCACGAAAAACCTTTTGCCGGAATTAACGGTTCAGGGAAACACAATAACTGGTCTTTGGGAACTGATACAGGTGTTGGATTATTAACACCAGGAAAAACTCCGGAAGAAAATCTACAGTTTGTAACTTTCTTAGTAAACATTTTACAAGCAGTTTACAAACACAATGCGTTGTTGAAAGCATCGATCATGACTGCTCAAAATGCTCACCGTTTAGGAGCAAACGAAGCACCTCCTGCTATTGTATCTGTATTCCTTGGAACGCAATTGACAGCAATTCTTGATAAATTAGAAAAAAGTACAAGTGAAGAAGCTATTGTTGTCGGAGCTAAAAAAACATTAAGTCTGGGCATTGCTCATATTCCTGAAGTATTTTTAGATAATACCGATCGTAACCGTACTTCTCCGTTTGCATTTACCGGAAACCGTTTTGAATTCCGTGCTGTAGGTTCTTCAGCAAACTGTTCATCGGCAATGGCAACATTAAATGCAGCAGTTGCAGCTCAGTTGATTGAATTCAAAGCTGATGTTGATGCTAAAATGGCTGCTGGTTCAACAAAAGAAAAAGCAATTTTTGATGCTATCAAATCGCTTATCAAATCTTCGAAAGCTATTCGTTTTGATGGAAACGGATACAGCGACGAATGGAAACTGGAAGCTGCAGAACGTGGTTTGGATTGCGAAACAAGTGTACCAAAAATTATTAAAGCCTATACTTCAAAAGCAAGTATTGAATTGTTTAAAACAACCGGAGTTCTTACCGATGTTGAGCTGCATGCACGTAACGAAGTGAAATGGGAAACTTATATTAAAAAGATTCAGATTGAAGGTCGCGTGTTGGGTGATTTGGTTATCAATCATATTATACCGGTTGCAACCCGCTATCAATCATTCCTGCTTGATAATGTATTCAAAATAAAAGCTGTATTTTCAGCTGAGAAAGCAGAAAAATTATCGAAACTTGATTCTGAATTAATTGAAGAAATTGCAGAACATATTTCTGTTATCAGAACGAATGTAGATGCGTTGGTAGAAGCCCGCAAAATTGCAAACAAAATTGACAGCGAATACGAAAAAGCTCTGTCCTACCACGATGATGTACTACCTTATTTTGATGTTATCCGCTATCATGTAGACAAACTTGAAATGGTTGTAGATGATGAAATGTGGACTTTGCCTAAGTACAGAGAATTACTTTTTATCAGATAAATCGAAGGTATTTATCCATTTTCAATATTGAGAATAGTGGGAAAACCTTTTTGGATTTCCCACTATTTTTCCACTTAACAATAGACTAATAAAACAAAAAACGAACTGGCTGGTAGTAACAGTTTTTAAGCGTATAAAAAAAGAATAAGATTATGACAACTCCTAAACTTCAGGATGAATATGAGCAGCATTCGCTGTACTCTCCTCAAAACGAGCACGATGCCTGTGGCGTTGGTTTGGTACTAAATCTATATGGCGAGAAATCGCACGAAATAGTAGAAAACGGCTTACAGGTTCTCGAAAATATGGTACACCGCGGAGCGGAAAGTGCCGATAACAAAACCGGTGATGGTGCCGGCATTTTAATACAAATACCACACGAATTTATTTTGCTTCAGGGAATTCCTGTTCCTGCCAAAGGAAAATACGGAACCGGACTTGTGTTTCTTCCAAAAGATGCAAAAAAAGCCGAATTATGTCTTACAGTTATCAGGGAAAATGTTGAAAAGGAAGGTTTAAAACTTCTTTCTGTCCGCGATGTGCCTGTAAACAGTGAAATTTTGGGAGAAATCTCTGCTTCAAACGAGCCGTTAATTAAACAATTGTTTGTTACAGGTGCTACTTCTCAGGAAGAGCTTGAACATAAATTGTATGTGGTTCGCAAAAAAATTGAAAATTCAATTCAGAAATCAAATATAGCAAAAGACCGTAGTTTTTACATCGTAAGCCTTTCCACGAAACAAATGATTTACAAAGGAATGCTTACTTCGCTTCAATTACGCGAATATTATCCTGATTTATCTGACAAAAATTTCACGAGTGGTACGGCGCTGGTTCACTCCCGCTTTAGCACCAACACGTTCCCAACCTGGGATTTGGCACAACCATTCCGTATGATTGGTCACAACGGCGAAATTAATACAATTCGCGGTAACCGCCAGTGGATGGAGTCGCGCGAAAGTGTCCTTAAATCAGACCAACTTGGTAATTTACAGGATCTTTATCCAATTTGCCAACCGGGAATGAGCGATAGTGCCACGCTTGATAATGTGCTCGAATTTCTTGTCATGTCTGGTAAAAGTTTGCCACATGCCATGGCTATGTTGGTACCGGAGAGCTATAATGCGAAAAATCCTATTTCGGATAATTTACGAGCATTTTACGAATACCACAGCACGTTTATGGAACCTTGGGATGGTCCTGCCACCTTGTTATTCAGCGATGGCCGGTATGCCGGTGGTATGCTGGACAGAAATGGTTTGCGACCTGCCCGTTATTTGGTTACACACGATGACTTAATGGTAATTGCCTCTGAAACAGGAACTATCGAATTTGAACCATCACGTATCAAAGCAAAAGGCCGTTTAAAACCGGGCAAAATGCTTATGGTTGATACCGAATTGGGACAGATTTATTATGACCAGGAACTGAAAGAAGGATTAGCAAAAGCGTTTCCATATCGCGAATGGTTAAACAAAAACTGTATTAATCTTGATAATATTTCATCAGGAAGAAGCACAAAAAATGATGTTTCGAATTATCAGACATTGCTTCATGCATTCGGATATTCGAAAGAAGACATGGAAAGACTGATTTTGCCTATGGCGAATGATGGTTTTGAGCCTACTTCTTCCATGGGAAATGATGCGGCTCTGGCTGTTTTTTCAGACAAACCACAGCGGTTATTTAATTATTTCCGTCAACAATTTGCACAGGTAACCAATCCGCCGATTGACCCAATCCGTGAAGAACTGGTTATGTCATTGACCGGTTTTATTGGTTCCGTACATCAAAATTTGCTGGAACCTGCTCACGAAATTTGCAAAATGGTGAAACTGAAAAGTCCTGTTCTTACAAATTCACAGTTTGACATTCTGAGCAACTTACAATATAAAGGATTTTCAACTATTTCATTACCAATGCTTTTCGACCCGAAATCGGGAGCAAAAGGACTTGAAAAAGCAATTCAGGAGCTTTGTCTTTCTGTTGAAAAAGCAGTGGACGATGGTAAGAATTATATCGCGTTGAGTGACCGTGGCGTGGATGCAACTCATGCACCCATTCCGTCACTGTTGGCAGTTTCGGCTGTGCATCTTTATCTGGTTCAAAAAAGAAAAAGAATGCAGATTGATATCGTTGTTGAATCAGCTGAACCCCGTGAAGTAATGCATTTTGCGTTATTGTTCGGTTTTGGTGCAAATGCAGTAAACCCTTATATGGTTTTTGCAATTATAAACGACAAAATTAAATCCGGTGACATTCAAATGGATTTGGATACAGCTAAAAAACATTATATCAAAGCTGTAAACAAAGGACTTTTGAAAGTACTTTCCAAAATGGGTAATTCTACTTTGAGAAGTTATCGCGGAGCTCATATTTTTGAAGCAATCGGAATTTCTTCTGCATTTCTGGATAAATATTTCAAAGGAATTTCTTCGGCAATAGAAGGTATTGATATGGAGGATATTGCTTCTGAAGTATTAAATCCTCATTTTGCAGCTTTTTATCCGGAAGAAGGAAGTGATCAGACTCAACTAAAGAATCTGGGACACTATGCTTACCGTCGCGATGGTGAAGAACATGCCTGGAATCCGGAAAGTATTGCCCGCTTACAAATTGCAACAAAAACAAATAGTTACGAGAAATTCAAAGAATACACGAAAGTTGTTGACGAAAAGCCAACTCCTATTTTTATTCGTGATTTGATGGATTTCAAGCGTAATCCAATTGATATCAGCGAAGTTGAACCGGTTGAAAGTATAACAAAACGCTTTGTTACAGGTGCCATGTCGTATGGTTCTATCAGTCGTGAAGCCCATGAAGCAATGGCAATAGCCATGAATCTTATCGGTGGACGAAGTAATACCGGCGAAGGTGGTGAAGATCCAATACGTTATCAAAAACGTGATGACGGTTTAAGTACCCGAAGTGCCATTAAACAGGTTGCTTCAGGACGTTTTGGTGTAACTGCCGAATATTTGGTGAATGCCGACGAAATTCAGATCAAAATTGCTCAGGGAGCAAAACCGGGCGAAGGTGGTCAGTTACCGGGACATAAAGTTGATAAAATCATTGCTAAAACCCGACATTCTATTCCGGGGATTTCATTGATTTCACCTCCACCCCACCACGACATTTACTCAATCGAAGATTTGGCTCAGCTGATTTACGATTTGAAAAATATCAATCCGGCAGCAACAATCAGTGTAAAACTGGTTTCAGAAACCGGTGTAGGAACAATTGCCGCAGGAGTTGCAAAAGCAAAAGCCGACTTAATCTTAATAAGTGGTGCAGAAGGTGGAACCGGTGCAAGTCCTTCCAGTTCAATCAAACACGCCGGACTTCCGGTAGAAATCGGTTTGGCTGAAACTCAACAAACCCTGGTTTTGAACAATCTGCGTGGTCAGGTTCGTTTGCAAACCGATGGTCAGTTAAAGACAGGACGTGATATTATTATCGCTTCGTTATTAGGAGCTGAGGAATATGGATTTGCAACCAGCGCATTGATTATTTTAGGTTGCGTAATGATGCGGAAATGTCATTTAAATACTTGTCCGGTTGGTGTAGCCACACAGGATGAAGTATTGCGTAAGCATTTCGTAGGAAAACATGAATACTTAGTCAATTTCTTTAATTTTATTGCTCAGGATGTTCGTGAACATTTAGCTGAAATGGGTTATAAGAGCCTGAATGATATTATTGGTCATGCAGAACTGCTTGAACGTAAAGAGGTGGAAGGCAGCTCAAAACTTAAGAAAATAGACTTGTCGAAAATCATGTTCGTACCCGGAAAAGGCACCAATCATGCACTTCGTCACGTTAAGGATCAGGATCACAAAATTGAAAATGTATTGGATCGTCTGTTAATCAAAAAATCGCTTCCGGCACTCGATTTGTGTATGCCAATTCAGATTAAATCGAGAATCAAAAATACAGACAGAACCGTTGGAGTAATGCTTTCGGGCGAAATTGCAAAACGATATGGAGAAACAGGTTTGCCAACTGATACTATCAAAGCCTATTTTGAAGGATCTGCAGGTCAAAGTTTCGGTGCATTTCTTAGCAGAGGAGTTTATTTTGAACTGACTGGAGAAGCTAATGATTATGTAGGAAAAGGTCTTTCTGGCGGTAAAATTGTTGTAATTGCACCAAAAGAAAGCACGTTCAAACCTGAAGAAAATATTATTGCCGGTAATACAATTTTATACGGAGCAACTTCGGGTGAAGTTTATATCAATGGTGTGGTTGGCGAACGTTTTTGCGTTCGTAATTCAGGAGCAATTGCTGTTGTTGAAGGTGCAGGCGATCATTGTTGCGAATATATGACCGGTGGTCGTACAGTTGTTCTCGGACCAACTGGCCGAAATTTTGCTGCCGGTATGAGTGGTGGTGTAGCATACGTTTTAGACGAAGCTGATAATTTTGACTTTTTCTGCAACATGGAAATGGTTGAACTTTCGCTTATCGAAGACAGTGTTGATAGTAAAGAATTGCAGGGATTAATTGCCAATCATTTTAAATATACACATAGTAAACTGGCAAAACAAATTCTTGACAACTGGAGTCAATATGTTGATAAATTCAAAAAAATTGTTCCGATTGAATACAAGAAAGTATTACAAGAAGAAAAAATTGAAGCTATTAACAAGAAAATTGCACAAGTTGAACGTGATTATTAAGAGTGCCCCCTAACCCCCTCCCGATAAATCGGGATAAATTGCAGGGGAATAAGGAGTAAAGAACAATAAAATTAAATAATAACAATTTAGTGGTTAACCCGAAAATCCTTTAACGGAGGATTTAGGGAGCCAAAAAAGATATGGGAAATCCTAAAGCATTTATAAATATACCCCGCAAGGATGCAGGCTATCGTCCTGTTCTTGAACGAATTTACGACTTTGGGGAAGTTGAGCAGACATTAAATCGTGAAGATCGCAAATTGCAGGCATCGCGTTGTATGGACTGTGGTATTCCATTTTGTCATTGGGCTTGTCCGCTTGGTAATAAAATGCCTGAATGGCAGGATATGATCTACAAAGGACAATGGAAAGAGGGCGTTGAAAACCTTCACGAAACAAATAATTTTCCTGATTTTACAGGACGTATTTGCCCGGCACCTTGTGAGAAATCTTGTGTTTTGGCACTTCACGATGCACCTGTTACTATTCGCGAAAATGAAGCTGCTGTAACCGAAATTGCCTTTATAGAAGGGATGATTAAAGCCCGTCCACCTAAAACCCGTACCGGTAAAAAAGTGGCTGTTATTGGATCTGGTCCTGCAGGTTTGGCTGCAGCTCAACAATTGAATCGTAAAGGTCACAATGTAACCATTTTCGAAAAAGACAACTCGCTTGGTGGTTTGCTTCGTTACGGCATTCCAAACTTCAAATTGAATAAAAACATTATCGACCGTCGTTTATCTCAATTATTAGAAGAAGGTATTGAATTTAAACCTAACACTGAAATAGGTAAAGATATTACAGGCAAACAAATCATGACTGATTTTGATGCAGTATGTCTTGCCATTGGTGCCGGGCATCCGCGTAATATTACTCCTGAAGGTCGCGATTTGAAAGGCATTTATTTCGCTATGGAATTCTTAAGCCAACAAAATCAGCTTATTATGGGGGAACAAGTGGATGAGAACAACATAATTTCTGCAAAAGACAAACATGTATTGGTAATTGGTGGTGGTGATACAGGTTCTGACTGTGTAGGAACTTCTGTGCGTCAGGGTGCTGCAAAAATTACTCAGATAGAAATTTTACCCCAGCCTCCGGTTGATAAAAACCCGGAAACACCATGGCCATTTTATCCGAACATATTAAAAACATCAAGTTCTCACAGAGAAGGTTGTGTGCGTAAATGGAGTTTAAATACCAATAAATTTATTGGAGAAAACGGCAGACTTACTGAAGTTTTAGTAGAAGAAGTTGAATGGACAAAAGACGAAAGTGGTCGTTGGAATATGATACCAACCGGTAAAACTGATACTATAAAAGCCGATTTGGTTTTCCTTGCGTTAGGTTTTATTCATCCTGTTCACGAAGGTTTATTAACCGAACTAGGTGTTGATTTTGATGGACGTGGTAATATTGCTACTAACAGAGAAAGCTTGAGTAACGTGAAGAAAGTATTTGCCACTGGCGATGCCGCCATGGGTGCAAGTCTGGTTGTACGTGCGATTGCTTCAGGACGTAAAGTTGCAGAAGATATTCATAAAACATTGTAAAAAAGCCCCCTAAATCCCCCAAGGGGGACTTTTTAAAATTTACTACTTTTAATAACAAATATATTATATATTTTTTCGTTACTTTGTAGATTAAAACTAAAGAACTTAAAGAAATAAAGAAAATGCGTCTGAAGTTCCCCCTTGGGGGATTTAGGGGGCTTAAAAAATTATACTATGTGTGGAATTGTATGTGCATTTGATATAAAACAATCATCTCAGGTTTTAAGACCTCAGGTTTTAAAAATGTCGAAACGTATTCGTCACCGCGGACCGGATTGGAGTGGAGTTTATTCTAATGATAAAGCTATTCTGGCTCACGAACGATTATCAATAGTCGACCCTGAATCGGGCAAACAACCGCTTTACAGTAAAGATGGAAAGTTGGTGTTGGCAGTAAACGGCGAAATTTACAATCATCAGGAAATAAGGAAACAATTTGAAGGAAAATATGAATTTCTTACAAAATCAGACTGTGAAGTAATCCTTGCTCTCTATCGCGAAAAAGGCCCAAACTTTATGGAAGATTTGAATGGTATTTTTGCATTTGCGCTTTATGATATTGAGAAAGATATTTATATGATCGGTCGTGATCATATTGGTATTATTCCTCTTTATCAGGGTTGGGACGCTAACGGTACTTACTATGTGGGATCTGAATTAAAAGCGCTGGAAGGTTTTTGTTCTAAAATTGAAGAATTCCTTCCCGGACAATACTTTTATAGCCCTGATGGCAAACCAACTCAATGGTATAAACGCGATTGGGAAACCTTCGATGCTGTAAAAGATAATGTTTCCAGTATTGATGAATTGCGCGATGCATTGGAAGCAGCTGTAGAACGTCAGTTAATGGCCGATGTACCTTATGGAGTTTTGCTTTCAGGCGGTTTGGATTCTTCTATCATTTCTGCAGTGGCTAAAAAATATGCTGCAAAACGAATTGAATCGGGAAATACGGAAGAAGCCTGGTGGCCTCAGCTACATTCATTTGCTGTAGGGTTGGACGGTTCGCCTGATTTAATCGCTGCCCGTAAAGTTGCCGATCATATCGGAACTATTCACCACGAAATACATTTTACTGTTCAGGAAGGATTAGATGCCGTTCGCGATGTGATTTATCATGTTGAGACATATGATGTTACAACAATTCGCGCCAGCACGCCAATGTATTTATTGTCGCGTGTTATCAAATCGATGGGAGTCAAAATGGTTCTTTCCGGTGAAGGTGCTGACGAAATATTTGGTGGTTATTTGTATTTCCACAAAGCACCAAACGCTGAAGAATTCCATAAAGAAACAGTTCGTAAATTAGACAAATTACATTTATACGATTGTTTACGGGCAAACAAATCATTAGCTTCGTGGGGAGTTGAGGGTCGTGTGCCATTTTTGGATAAAGAATTTATGGATGTGGCTATGCGCCTGAATCCGATAGACAAAATGTGTGGAAGAAACGGAAAAATGGAGAAATGGATTTTGCGGAAAGCATTTGAAAGTTATTTACCCGAAAGTGTTGCATGGCGTCAGAAAGAACAATTCTCGGATGGCGTTGGTTACAACTGGATTGATACATTGCGTGCTATGACGACTGAATTGGTTAGTGATGAACAAATGGCAAAAGTAAATGAAACGTATCCAATTAATCCTCCCATGAACAAAGAGGAATATTATTACCGTACAATTTTCACGGATTATTTTCCATCTGATGCCGCAGCATTATGTGTTCCCTCGGTACCATCAGTGGCATGTAGTACGCCAATTGCAATGGAATGGGACGAAGCATTTAAAAATCTGAATGATCCATCAGGACGATCGATAAGCAGTGTTCATGAACAAGGTTACAACAAATAAGTAGAAAAAAAATAGTAATAGAAAGGCTGATCTGAGTAATTCAAATCAGCCTTTCTATTTATCTAAATCTTAATCACTTTAAGCCTCTGCTTTACAAAAACATCTCATAATCAAACGTATATAAATTTTATGAATTTATATACCGTTTTTAAAATATTATATATTATCTTTGTTTCAATTTAAATAAATTATTCACTCAAAAAATTAAAAAAACATGAAGAAAATTACTCTTTTATTATCATTTATTGCTTGTGTAGTTTTGGCTCAGGCACAAGTAAACCTTTTGTTAAATCCTGGTTTTGAGACATGGACAGCTGGAGCTCCTAATAATTGGACTATCGTTTCAACAACAAATGGTGCTTCTTCTCAAGCAACAAATATCATTTCGGAGGGTGCAAATTCTTTTAAAGTGACTGGAGGAACAGGAACTTTTACTGTAAATCAGGCTGTCGCAGTAACTGCTGGTAAAACTTATACAATTACAATGAAATATTATATTGAAGCAGGCGACGGAACTGATGCACGTATCTGGTGTAATTTTAAAACTGCTGCCGGAGTATATTGGAAAATGAATTTGGCTGATTCTTTAGCTATGAAAGGACCAAACGCTACTGCTACTGCAGGTTATTTCCCAGATGTAAGAAGTGCCTGGCAGACTTATTCGTATGATGTTGTAGCTCCAGTGGGATATGAATTAATGAGTTTCGAATTCAGAACTTACAAATCACCAGCAATCGTTTATTGGGATAATTTCTTCTTTGGAGAAAAGACCACAGGTTTATTTTCACCATCAGTTTCAGCTTTAAATGTTTCTGTTAATGGAAATATCTTGTCAGTAAGAGAAGTTGCTGAAGGTTCACTTGTAGAAGTTTATTCAACAGTTGGTTCAAAAGTTCAAACTTCAAAACTAATTAATGGTTCAATTCAACTTAACGATTTATCAAAAGGTTTGTACATTGTTCGTGTAGGAAATTCTTCTTCTAAAATCATGTTATAAGAGAAAATTTCGTAAAAGAAATAAATTATAGAAGACCTCCAAAACCATAATGGTTTTGGAGGTCTTTTTTTTCTAGATAAAGGAAAAAAGACCTGAAGTTTTTGAAAAAAAAAACGTTAAATTACCACTTTAGCTATGAAATTCTAAAATTGGAACGTAAATCCTATATTTTTTAAAAATTGTTGAAAACTATTTATAAACAACAGTCGTTTAACCGAAGATAAATACATATATTAGTGCAATAAAATTTTTAAATATTAATTCTTCATTACTAATTCTTTAGATAATATGGGTGCAAAGAAAAATTTCGTTTTGGATACCAATGTAATTCTTCATGACTATAAATGTGTTCATAATTTTGAAGAAAACGATATATATATCCCAATTGTGGTGCTGGAAGAACTGGATCATTTCAAAAAAGGGAATGAACAAATAAACTTTAATGCGAGAGAATTTGCGCGTGAACTTGATTTGATAGCCAACGATAAATTATTCAAAAAAGGGGCTGATTTGGGTGAAGGAAAAGGAAAATTATTCATCCTTACCGGAGGCGATTACCCTGAGATTATATCAAAATCATTTATTGAAAAAACTTCAGATCACCGCATTTTGGCTTCAACTTATAATCTGCGGGAAGTGAACAAAAAAAACAGAACAATTCTGGTTTCCAAAGACATCAATTTGCGCATGAAAGCACTCTCGTTAGGAATTGAAGCTGAAGATTACATCAATGACAAAGTTACAGATTTCAATGTTTTTGAAAAGAACCACGAAGTTTACGAAAATGTAACTCCTGAACTGATTGACAAATTATATTCGAACGGAGGTGAAATACCGCTCGAAGAATTGGATTTTTCATCTGACATTGAACCGCAGGAATGTTTTGTTTTAAAAAGCAACCGTTCAAGTGTTTTAGCCCGATATATTCCTCAAACCGGAATGGTGAAACGGATTGAAAAAGAACGCTGTTTCGGCATTGAGCCCCGAAATGCAGAACAGGCATTTGCCATGAATGTATTGCTCGATGATGATGTAAAATTGGTCGCACTTACAGGCAAATCCGGAACCGGAAAAACCTTATTGGCATTGGCAACTGCTTTGAGTAAAAATGAAACATACAAACAAATATTGCTTGCCCGTCCGATTGTGGCATTAGGGAACAAAGATTTAGGATTTCTTCCGGGCGATGAAAAACAAAAAATAGCACCCTATATGCAACCTTTGTTTGATAATTTGAACGTGATCAAACATAATTTTTCGTATCAGGGTAAAGAGATCCGGCAGATTGATGAAATGCAACGAAATGATCAACTGGTTATTGAGGCTTTAGCTTATATTCGTGGACGAAGTTTAAGCGATACATTTTTTATCGTT
This sequence comes from Bacteroidales bacterium, assembly GCA_038329115.1. Taxonomy (GTDB): domain Bacteria; phylum Bacteroidota; class Bacteroidia; order Bacteroidales; family Paludibacteraceae; genus Paludibacter. Next base: position 792 of record JBBQMQ010000032.1, on the reverse strand, counting down.
GACGAAGCTCAGAACCTGACACCACACGAAATAAAAACAATCATAACCCGTGCCGGAGAAGGTACAAAAATTGTATTCACAGGTGATATTCAACAAATTGACTCACCATATTTGGACATGTTTTCAAATGGTCTGGTTTATATGATTGACAGGATGCACGGACAAAGCATTTTTGCTCATATAAATCTGATAAAGGGTGAACGAAGCTTTCTATCGGAGTTGGCAAGCGATCTATTGTAGCAGTGAGCAGTAAGTAGTCAGCGAAAGAGGAAAAAATCATTCAGATTTTTTCCTCTTTCGCTAATTTTTAAATTCAAGAAATTATTTTTGAATTAGCACCCATGAACCAGGGAAACGAGTATTTATATCTTTAATTTTGGCATGTGCCTGATTATAATCATTAAATGAAGCAATTAAAACACGGTACATTCCTTTTTCATTAACAACAACAAGTGCATTGTTACCTTCTTTTTTTAAAATTGATTGTAATCCCAATGCTTTTTCTTTTTGTTCAAAGCTACCAACCACCACATGATACTTAGATTTGAAAGTATCACTCGAACCATCAATCAGTGTATATTTATCTTTTTGAACCACCTCAGGTTCTGGTACTACTGTTTCTACTACTTTTGGTTTTTCAACTACAGTGGCTTTGGCAGGAATATTTGCTCCCGGAATAGCTGCTACTTTTTGTTTCGTTTTGCAAGCAGAAGTTGCAATCAATACAATGCATAATGCAATAATTAATCGAATCGTTTTTTTCATATTCATTTTTTTTTGGATTTAAATTTA
>JBBQMQ010000031.1:0-16809 GCA_038329115.1 Bacteroidales bacterium | reverse complement strand
CGTTCGGGGTTCCCAAATGAGTGCTATCAATGTACCAATTAGTCAGATTAAAAGCGTTCCTGCTCTTTTTGGCGAAACAGACGTTCTCAAAGCATTGCAATTACTTCCGGGAGTTCAGGCAGGTTCAGAAGGTTCAGCCGGAATGTATGTCCGCGGTGGAGGACCCGATGAAAATTTACTACTGTTGGATGGTGTGCCTGTTTACAACGTGAATCACATGTTGGGATTATTCTCTGTTTTCAATGCCGATGCCATTAAAGATGTAACCTTGTATAAAGGTAGTTTTCCGGCTCGTTTTGGTGGCAGGCTTTCGTCGGTGGTTGATATCACCATGAACGATGGCGACACCAGAAGATTTCATGGAAATGTCACAGTCGGACTTATTTCGTCAAAAATAAATATCGAAGGCCCAATTATCAAAGATAAAACCACTTTCAATTTCTCAGCCCGACGTTCGTATGCCGATATTCTGCTCCAACCTATCATTGCTTCGATTGCAAAACAAAACGGTGGTGGCTCCAATACCAGCGCCGGATATTATTTCTACGATTTGAATGCGAAAGTAAGCCATAAATTTTCGGACAGAGACCGGTTGTATCTGAGCGCATATATGGGTGACGATGTAATTTATGCCAATATGCAACAAAACTATTCCGATTTTGGAAGTGCAGGAACACAAGACGCAAGACTGAAAATGGACTGGAACTGGGGAAACCTGATAACTGCGGCACGCTGGAATCATTTGATAAACAATAAACTGTTTATGAATACAACAGCTTCATATACACGCTATCGGTTCGACATGAGCGTTGGAACTGAATCAAAAACTGTTTTTACTAATCCACCTTCAACCGAAACTCAAACTATAACAATGGGTTATAAATCTGGTATTGAAGACTATACAGCTAAAGTTGATTTCGACTGGTCGCCAAATCCCAATCATGATATTAAGTTCGGTGCCAATTATACATTTCATACTTTCCGCCCGGGAGTAACTATTGCTCAGTTGAAAAGTACAGGCGAAGCTATTAATCTTCAAATGGATACAACCATTGGCGACCAGAATTTAATGGCTCACGAAACCAGTGCATATTTCGAAGACAATATCAGTTTGGGAAGCGTGGTAAAGTTAAATGCAGGAATCCATTATTCAGCTTTTCTGGTTCAAAATAAGTTGTATCATTCGCTACCTCAACCCCGGCTTGGTTTACGTGTTTTGTTGAGTGATGATTTTTCCTTCAAAGCAGGATTTGCTACTATGAGTCAATATATTCACTTGTTATCGAACAGTAGTTTGAGCTTACCCACCGATTTGTGGGTACCGGTTACCGAACACATTGCTCCTATGCAATCCACGCAGTATTCGGCAGGTTTCTTTTATAATCTGGCCAATCTGGTTAATCTTTCGGTGGAAGGTTATTACAAAAGCATGGATAACCTGATTGAATATAAAGACGGAGCTTCGTTCCTTGGTTCGAGTACAGGTTGGGAGGATAAAGTAAGCATGGGACGCGGCTGGGCGTATGGAGCTGAATTCCTGGCTCAGAAAACCGTTGGAAAAACAACAGGTTGGATTGGTTATACATGGTCTAAATCCGAACGCCTGTTCGACCGTCCGGGACAGGAAATAAACAACGGAATAGCTTTTCCATCCAAATACGACCGTCGTCATAACCTGAGCATTGTGGTTTCGCACAAATTCAGCGAACGTTTTGATATTGCTGCCACCTGGGTTTACAGCACAGGAACGTGTGGAACACTGGCTTTACAAACTTATGGAGGAACGGATGTTCCACAAAGTGATGTCGAGTATTCTTCTCATTCTTCTTATTTTGGAGGAATAACTCCGGTTTACAATCCAATCACCACATCATTGCCTTATATCAGCTCGCGTAATAACTTCAGAAACGAAGCGTATCACCGGTTGGATTTGGGTGTAAATTTCCATAAACAACTGAAACACGGACAAAGAACATGGAGCTTCGGTTTGTATAATGCATACAACCAGTTAAATCCATTTCTGACAACGACCACTACAAAAAGCCAGTATAATTATGTAATCAGAATGATGGAAGAGAAAAAGGCTTTAACCCAAACCTCTATTTTCCCGATTATTCCTTCGGTAAGTTACACCTATAAATTTTAATTCCTATAAATTAGCAATATATGAAATCAATTAAAATAGTTTTAAGCATCCTGGCTGGTATTTTTATTTTTGTTTCCTGCGAAAAAGAAATTGAATTCAAAGGTGAAATCACCGATCCGCTCCTTGTGGTGAACAGCTATATTACACCCGATTCGGTGGTGTCAGCTCACGTTTCCCAAAGCCGTTTCTTTCTGAAAGACAGCATTACTTACAAAAATATAAATACAGCCGAAGTGGCTGTTTGGGTGAACGGAGTATTTAAAGAAAATATGAGTCTGGTAGAAAAAGGAAAGTATCGTGGCACGTATAAACCGGCAATTGGTGAAACAATTAAAATCATTGTAAATGTGCCAACCATGAAAGAAGTAAGCAGTGAAACTAAAATCTATCCTCAACCTGTTATAAATTCTATTGATACCACCGGAGTGTGGTCAGCAAAAGAATATATGATTCAATCCTCGGGATATTCGACTGGAGGACAAACGATTTATAAAAATGACACCTTAGCAGCATATACCCGACAGACAATGAATTATACTCTTAAGTTTGATGATAATGCCAATGAGCAAAACTATTACCGGTTAATAGCAAAGACTATTCAGCATTATACCGTGACCGATACCATACAGCATACAACAAAAGATAGTATAACGAGTCACTATTATTTCAATTTTTCAGATGTAGTTTCGGGAAATAATACAAACAACGATCCCACAACACTAATCGGTGGCTATAACTCCTATAATATGTATACTGTTTTTTCCGATGAACTTTTCAATGGAAAAACCTATGCCCTGACTTTTAGTACAGACCAGCTTGTTTTCGATAATATTTCTTCAAATTCGGGTTTTTATACGAACTCATACAGAAATCCGGACAAATACGAAATTAAAGTATATCTTCAAAGTATCAGTAGAGACTATTACCTGTATTTGAAGTCACGGGCAGCCGGTAGCGGAGGTGCCGACTTCTTTTCAGAACCTGTTCAGATTCATAATAATATTGTGGGTGGCATTGGAATCTTTGGAAGTTACACACCGAGTAATGTGTTCACAATTAACTTTTAAAGATATTTTTGTATTACCTTTAATTATTTGATAGCTTAAGTTTCTGTAGAGAATAAAACTTCTCATAAAAAGAGTCTGTAAAGAAATTATTCTTTGCGGACTCTCTTTATTTAACCTGACATCGACATAAATTGTAATTATATACTAAAGCAATAAACTTCCAATTCCAATGGAATAAAGATGATTTATAAGATTCATTTCATTTTTCAAGCCGGTTTTAAGGTAAATCCCATTTATTTAACAACAAAAAAATCAAACTTTCATTCTGTAAGTAATAAGTCATAATCCATTATAATTTAAAAGAAAAAACACCCTGATTTGTAAAATAAAAGCTCTTTTATGACGGTATTTGTAACAATTAAATGAATTTGAAACTGACACATAATACCTGCCAACTAAGTAATTACCTAAAATAATCACTCAGTTGTATAAATAATTTATCATTTATGTTCCGATTTGAAATTAATCGTGTATTTTTACAGCGATTTCAACTGACAAATATTTAAATCAGGTTGAAACAGTTATTCTCATTCAATTTTTAAAAATCACTCTATTATGAAGATTGGAATTCCAAAAGAAATTAAAAACAACGAAAGCCGCGTTGCATTAACTCCGGGCGGTTCAAAAACGTTGGTTCAACAGGGTCATGAAGTTTTTGTAGAAACTCATGCCGGCGAAAATAGTGGCTTCACCGATGAACAATACAAAAAATCAGGTGCGCAGATTCTGGATACTGCTGCTGAAGTATTCTCCATTGCCGAAATGATAATGAAAGTAAAAGAACCTGTTCCGAGCGAGTACAAACTTATTCGTCCAAACCAGTTAGTTTTCACGTATTTTCATTTTGCTTCAGGCGAAGAGCTTACACATGCCATGATTGACAGTGGTGCAGTTTGTCTTGCTTACGAAACAGTAGAAAGAGCAGATAGAACGTTGCCATTACTTATTCCAATGTCGGAGGTGGCAGGTCGTATGTCAATTCAGGAAGGCGCCCGCTGTCTGGAAAAACCAAAAGGTGGAAAAGGAATTTTATTAGGTGGAGTTCCCGGTGTAAAACCGGCCAATGTATTGGTTTTGGGTGGTGGAGTTGTTGGAACACAAGCTGCACTGATGGCTGCCGGATTAGGAGCACATGTAACTATTGCTGATATTTCATTGCCACGTCTTCGTTATTTAAGCGAAATTATGCCGGCCAACGTGGACACACTGATGTCTACAACTTCAAATATTGAAGATATGTTACCACATACAGATTTAGTAATTGGCGCAGTTTTAATTCCTGGTGCAAGAGCTCCGCATTTGATAACCCGCGATATGCTGAAACTTATGCAACCGGGGTCAGTTTTGGTAGATGTGGCTATTGATCAGGGCGGTTGTTTCGAGACTTCACACCCCACAACACATGCCGAACCGGTTTATACAGTTGACGGAATTTTGCATTATTGTGTTGCTAATATCCCTGGCGCTGTTCCGTTTACTTCTACCCTTGCACTCACCAATGCCACGTTGCCCTATGCAGTAATACTTGCAAATCTGGGTTGGGAAAAAGCCTGTGAACAACATCAAGATCTTCGCAAAGGACTCAATATAGTTAATGGAAAAGTGGTTTGCAAAGCTGTTGCAGACACCTTCGGACTACAATAAAATTTTCAAATTTAATAATGACTCCTCTTAAGAAATCTCTTAAGGGGAGTTTTTATATTAAAGCCTTTGCTAAACCCGAAACGAATTATAAGAAGTATATTTTTGAATGATTAAACCAGTAAATATATGTTATTGAACAGAAATTGAGAAATAACTATTAAAAAGTTTTGGAAATATGAAACTTCATAGTAATTTTGGTCGACCAAATATAAAATGGCACTATTTCACATGATTTTGAATAGACCGTATCTCTAAATATCTTTTATTTAATAATTATGTGTTTTGACAATTTAGATTTATCTTTGCAAAATATCTAACAGAAATGCTGCTTTTAAAAGAAAATAGCTGCATTATGTTTGCATCTTGACAAATTAAATGAATTATTTACTTGTACTTATTTGAAAATTTCGGGAAAATGGCAGAATATATGAATGGTTTAAAAGAACCTGGTTTAGAAAGTCCGGCGGATAGGGTTATTTCTAAAGTGAAAGAACTTATAAATTCAGGGGTTTTAAAACCCGGTGATAAACTTCCGGCAGAAAGAAAAATGGCTTCTGATCTTGGATTTGGTCGAACTCAGGTTCGGGAAGCTTTACATAAGCTCGAATTCTATGGAATCATCAAAACCCTGCCACAAAGCGGCTCGGTAATAAACGGGCTGGACATTAACACTCTTGATGGATTGATTTCTGATGTTTTAAACCTTCAGAATTATGATTTCTTCTCCTTAGTAGAAACCCGTTTTGTGCTTGAAGTCAACGCAATCAGATTATGTGCTCAACGTTGCACTGCTAAAGACATTGAAGCGCTTGAAAAGGCTCATGAAAATTATGTAAAATACTTTGATACACCTGATCGGGTGAGTAATGACTTTGCTTTCCACCGGGCTATTGCCGAAGGTTGCCATAATCCTGTGTTTAAAGCCATGCTGCTCATTGTAATCCCTGATATTATGACCATTTATCAGCGCGACCGCATTTGTGCTCCAAACAGGGATGTTATTGATGAACATACTCAAATGTTGGAATGTATTAAAAACAGAGACGGAGAAAAAGCTGCAAAATTAATGACTCAACATTTACAAGGGGTTGTTGATTTCGCAAAATTAAAATTACAGGAATTATAATTAACAAGTTGTTATTCGATTTTTGCAGAAAATGCTCAAACTATGAAGTTTCGATCTTCATAATTTGAGCATTTCCTTTCTGTAAGATTTAATTTAAGCATTCTGGTTGTTTGTAATCAGCCACTTACAAAAATGTGAAAAATAAAACAGAACAAAAACTTCATTGGGTTTGTTTTAGAATAAAAACTAAAACAGTACCCATTATGAAACTAAATTTTGCATCTTTATTCATTTCGTTGTTGTCTATTTTTTCGTCGAGTGCAAACGAAAAAAACCAGGCTCAAAACATTTATCAATTTAAAACAAAGACTATACAAGGAAAAGAAATCAGCCTGAAACAGTACGAAGGAAAAGTGATTCTGATTGTCAACACTGCCAGCAAATGTGGTTTTACTCCTCAATACAAAGGATTGGAAGAGCTATATAAAGATTTAAAAGACAAAGGATTGGTAATTCTCGGATTTCCTTGTAATCAATTTGCAAGTCAGGAACCTGGAAGCGCAGAGGAAATATCGAAATTCTGTAGTCTGAATTATGGCGTTACATTCCCCATGTTTATGAAAATTGATGTGAACGGAAAGAATACAGATCCTATTTATAAATATCTTAAAAATGTGCTTCCCGGTACTTTAGGAAATGATATAAAATGGAACTTCACCAAGTTTCTATTAGACCGCCACGGAAAACCAATAAAACGTTATGGTTCAAGCACAGAACCAAAAGATATTCTAAAAGACATTGAATATCTGTTAGGTTCAAAATAAAATCTATACATGTTATAAAAAAAAAAGAGTTTGAAATACAACTCTTTTTTTGTTATACCACCGCTAACCTAAAAGCGGTGACACATTATACTCCGCAAAATTTATGCTTTACTAAGTGAAATCGTAGTCTTTCAACTTGGGGGACACATTCTACTGACTGAAACTTGCCCTAATTCACAAATAAATTCAATTTAAAATTGTATTTTTTCTGTATTTTCTTACTCCGCATCATTAAATCAATGTCAATTTGAATGCGTTTTTAATAAGAAACAATCTCAATTACGTTATTTAAAGTTAATATGATTCTGCATTATAGTTATTTAATGTTATTTTTCATGCATGAGATTACAGATATTTAAAAGCATCCGGCTTTTTACTCTTCCAAAATTAAATGTGATTTTGTTTCATGTAGTAAAAGTTACAAATTAAGAGTTTATAACTTTTTCGTCAATTATGATGTTTAAATCAGCTTTTAACCGAATTTCCTTTCTGAAAAAGAATTTATTCAATTTGGTTTATCAACTTCAAAACCAATCTCCACCATAGGGAATTAGAGAATATTTTATAGAAAATGTAAAAATTACTACAAAGCATCAAACCAAATACTACACAGTGCTTTATATCAATGAATTACAAAGTTTATCATATATTTGCAACGTACAAAATGTACTGACAAATCTGATCTAAAAGTGATACTTATTCTAACAAAAAATTGAGCATTATGAAAACATCAATTATTGATTCTGTGCTGAAAACAGCATATTGGTTATTTTCAAGTTATTTGGTCGTTATTGTTCTGATTATTCTTTTGGATTAATTCTCCATCCTCTCTTTAAAAATTCAGCGCAAAAAGGTTATTTTATTTACTTAATATTAAAAGATTATGAAAACACCTACTTTTAAGTATATCTTTAAAACTGCATCAATGCTTTTTTCAAGCTATCTGGTGATATTAATTGTTTTGGCTTTTATTTTTAGTTGATTGTAAATTATTTATACTAAAAAAGCGGTAAACTGATTTTCAGTTTACCGCTTTTTTAGATTCTTCTATCATTATTTTGAAATATAATTCACAATCCACTCTCCTACTTCGGTAGTTTTATAAGCTTTTCCATTTTCTGAAATATCTTCGGTAACAATATCAGCAGCCATACTGGCAGCCACTGCCTCACGAATTAAAGCGCCCTCTTCCATCATTCCAAAAGCATATTCAAACATTAAAGCAGCTGACAAAATTGTTGCCAGAGGATTAGCAATGTTTTTTCCGGTTGCTTGTGGATACGAGCCATGAATAGGTTCAAAAACCGATGTATGGATTCCAATAGACGCAGAAGGCAACATTCCCAATGAGCCGGTTATCACCGAAGCTTCATCAGTCAGAATATCTCCAAACAGATTTTCGGTAACCAGCACATCAAAACTTTTTGGCCACTGAATGATTCGCATAGCGGCGTTATCAACAAACATGTATTCAGTTTCAATATCCGGATACTGAGGAGCAATTTCCTGTGTAATCTGTCTCCACAAACGTGACGTTGCCAACACATTGGCTTTATCAACCATGGTGACTTTTTTATTTCGCTTACCGGCATATTTGTAGGCTAAATGAAGAATACGTTCCACCTCTTCGCGAGTATAAATGCAAGTATCGTAAGCTGTATTGCCGTCTTCAGCTCTTCCCTGCGGACGCCCAAAATACATGCCACCTGTCAACTCACGAATACACATAAAATCTGCACCGTCGACTAAATCTGCTCTTAGCGGAGATTTATGAATCAATGATGGAAAAGTGGTTACAGGTCGTATATTAGCGTACAATCCTAAATCTTTACGCATTTTAAGTAATCCTTGTTCAGGACGAACTTTAGCAGATGGGTTATTATCATATTTAGGGTCACCTATTGCACCAAAAAGAACAGCATCTGACTTCATACACAAATCGTGTGTAGCCTTTGGATATGGTTCACCTACCTGATCAATAGCACATGCTCCAACAATGGCATATTCATATTCCAATTCGTGTCCGAACTTATTACAAATTGCCTTGGTAACATTCAAAGCTTGTTCAATAATTTCAGGTCCGATACCATCTCCAGGCAGAACGGCTAGATTTAGTTTTTTAGTTTTTTTCTCTGAAACGCTTATTTGTTGGACATTTTTATTATCTTCCATCCTTTTTTTGTTTTAATTTTTTATTTATTAATCTTTTTACAACAAATTATTTATATATTTGCGGTATCAATCTTAAAACTATACATTTATGATCTCTGTACTATTTGCAATTGCAGCTTTTATGGCTTTAGTAACTGCATTCATTTTAAATTCAATGTCGAAGACAAAGAAACAAAAAACGTTATATAAGGTTTTGATTATTTTAGTTTCATTGTCAATTTATGTTGTTGTTGCTATTTTATTGTTTCAGCAAAAAAGTTCATAAATATTCTTTGATTCTTAATCAATGATATTAAGCATCTTAACTGTTGCCTTTATAGCCGCAACAGTCTGGTCACCATCCAGCCCGCGGGTTTTAAAGACTTTATCATTAAATTTCCATGTGATAATAGTCTGCACAAAAGCATCCGTTTTTCCTCCCGGAGGAATTACAACTACATAATCCAATAATTCCGGAGTAGGTTTATCCAACCTTCTGTATATTTTCCACATAGCCTTCGAAACGGCATTGTATTGTCCATCGCCCGAAGCGGATTGTTCAAAAACCTCTCCTCTGATTTCCATTTTAACCGTAGCCACAGGTCTTAGTCCGTAAGTTAACGACAAAGAATAATTCAACATTTTTACAACCTGCTCTTCCTGTTCATTTTTAAGCACATCGGAAACAATATATGGAAGGTCATCAATTGAAACAGTTTCTTTTTTGTCACCCAGTTCAATAACACGAGCCGTTACGCGTTGCATCATTTCATCATCCAGTTCAATACCCAGTTGTTGCAGGTTTTTCAGGATATTGGCTTTGCCAGATGTTTTTCCAAGTGCATATTGACGCTCACGCCCAAAACGTTCGGGCAATAAGTTATTGTAATACAGATTTTTCTTGTTATCGCCATCGGCGTGAATACCGGCTACCTGAGTAAATACATTTTCACCCACAACCGGTTTATTATGCGGTATTCTGATTCCAGAATAGGTTTCCACAACTTTACTAAGCGAATTGATCTTCTCTTCATTCATATCGGTTTTCATGTTCAAATGATCGTGAAGAATAGCCAAAACACTCGAAAGCGGTGCATTTCCGGCACGCTCACCGAGTCCGTTTACCGTAACATGTATTCCTTGCACACCGGCTTTTACAGCTTCGAAAACATTGGCAACTGCAAAATCGTAATCGTTATGTGCATGAAAATCAAAATGCAAACCGGGATAACGGGCAATCATTTTTTCACAATAATTCCGTGTTTCATCCGGATTTAAAATGCCAAGTGTATCAGGTAACATAAACCGCCTTATGGACTCATCTTTCAGGTTATCAACCATAAAGAACACATAATCTTCCGATTCACGCATGCCGTTCGACCAGTCTTCCAGATAAACATTCACCGTAATACCCATTTCACGGGCATTGCTCAGAACCTGTTTAATATCGGAAATATGATTTTCAGGCGTTTTTTTAAGTTGGTGCGTACAATGTTTTAGTGAACCTTTGCACAATAAATTGAGAACTGTACATCCGGCATCCTTTATCCAGTCGAGCGACAATCTATCATCAACAAAACCAAGCACTTCAACCCTGTCAATATGTCCGTGGGAACGAGCCCATTGAGCAACACGTTTTACTGACGCAAATTCACCTTCAGAAACCCGCGCAGAAGCTATTTCAATTCTATCAACACGCAGTTCTTCCAACAAAAGACGAGCTATACTCAGTTTTTCCTGTGAGGCAAAAGATACTCCCGATGTTTGTTCACCATCGCGAAGCGTGGTATCCATTATTTCAATGACCCCTAACCCCTGAAGGGGAACAGAGTTTGTTTTATCTTGCATATTCGCGTTATTTTTTGTAATAAAACTTTGGAAAAGATGAAATTAAAAAGGGATTATCTTCCCTTTTCGTAAGCTTCAATCAAATCCCTTTTGCTCAACAGATAATCAATATCGTCAAGTCCATTAAGAAGACATTCTTTCTTATAAAGATTTATTGCAAAAGTTTCCGAGTTTCCGGTTGCATTATTGGTTACGATTTGTTTTTCCAAATCGATAGTAAGTGTTGCTTCAGGATTAGTGTTCACGGATAAAAATATTTCCGCCAAAAATTCTGTCGATACAACCACCGGAAGTACGCCATTGTTCAATGCATTATTTTGAAATATATCTGCAAAGAAGCTTGAAACAACCACCTTAAAACCATAACCATCAATTGCCCAGGCCGCATGTTCGCGACTGGAACCCGATCCGAAATTTTTGCCGGCAACAAGTATTGACCCTTTATAAGTTGGATTATTCAACACAAAATCAGCTTTCGGACTGCCATCTTTATTATATCGCCAATCGGCAAACAGATTGTTTCCAAAACCCAATTTATCAGTTGCTTTCAGGAAGCGAGCCGGAATAATCTGGTCAGTATCCACATTCTCAATCGGCAGAGGAACAACCGTTGAAGTCAAAAAGCCAGCCGCCCCCCAACCCCCTAAAAGGGGAGTTGTCGAGCGTTTGTCATTATTTTCTGTATTATTCATTGTTCTATTTAATTTAATTGATATTCAACAAAACTTTCTTATTCATTGCTCAATATTCCCCCTTCAGGGGGGTTAGGGGGCTTTTATCTCGGATCTGTTATTTTTCCGGTAATGGCTGCAGCTGCAGCAACAAGCGGACCGGCAAGAATGGTTCTTGCTCCCGGCCCCTGACGGCCTTCGAAGTTACGATTTGAAGTTGAAACTGCATATTTTCCGGCAGGAACTTTATCGTCGTTCATGGCCAGACAAGCCGAACATCCCGGTTGACGAAGCAAAAAGCCGGCTTCTGTCAAAACTTCATACAATCCTTCTTCGCGAATTTGTTTTTCAACCATCCAACTTCCCGGCACTAGCCATGCAGTAACATGATTGGCTTTTTTCTTACCTTTTACATAATTGGCAAAAACACGGAAATCTTCAATACGACCATTTGTGCAACTTCCAAGAAAAACATAATCGATTGGTTTTCCTTCTAACTTTTCACCGGCCTGAAAACCCATGTATTCCAAAGATTTCTGAAATGAAATCCGTCCGGCTTCATCGATTTTATCTAAAGTTGGAATTGCTTCAGTAATTCCCATTCCCATTCCGGGATTAGTTCCGTAAGTAATCATAGGTTGAATATCTGATGATTCGAACACTAATTCTTTATCAAAAGCAGCTCCTTCATCCGTTTTCAATGTTTTCCAGTAAGCCAGACTTTTATCCCACTCTGCACCTTTTGGAGCAAATTCACGACCGTATACGTAAGCAAATGTGGCTTCGTCAGGAGCAATCATGCCACCACGAGCTCCCATTTCAATGGAAAGGTTACAAACAGTCATGCGTTCTTCCATCGACAAATTGCGAATGGCTTCACCGGCATATTCCACGAAATAACCTGTAGCACCACCTGTTGTTAGTTTGGAAATCATATAAAGTGCCAGATCTTTTGCCGAAACACCTTTGTTTAATTTTCCATTAAACGTAATACGCATGGTTTTCGGACGGGTTTGCAAAACACATTGGGTTGCAAGTACCATTTCAACTTCACTGGTACCGATTCCGAAAGCTATTGCTCCGAAAGCACCGTGAGTTGATGTATGGCTGTCGCCACAAACTATCGTCATTCCGGGTTGAGTAAAACCATTTTCCGGTCCGATAATGTGAACCACACCGTTTTTAATATGTCCAAGCGGATAATACAACGGCATGTTGAAGTAAGCTGCATTTTGTGCAAACGTATCCAACTGCTTCCGTGATATCGGATCCTGAACCGGTTGATCCTGATTGATAGTCGGCGTGTTATGGTCCGCTGTCATCGTTGTTTTATCAGGACGAAAAACTTTGAGTCCACGTTCACGAAGTCCATTAAAAGCCTGAGGACTTGTAACTTCATGGCAAAAATGACGGTCGATATACAATTGAGTCGGACCGTTTTCAACTGAAGATACCACATGAGCATCCCAGATTTTATCAAAAAGGGTGGCCCCCCAACCCCCTGAAGGGGGAGTTGTCGAGCGTTTATCATTGTTTTCTATATTATTCATTCTTCTATTTTTTTATTTATATTCTACAAAGTTTCCTTCATTATTCCCCCTTTAGGGGGTTAGGGGGCCGACCCTTCAGGGGGTTAGGGGGCAAATCCTTCAGGGGGTTAGGGGGCTTCTATTTTACAAACTTATTTATTGCATTAATATACGCTTCCACCGAAGCAGCAACAATATCGGTATTGGCACCAAATCCATAATACATCAATCCCTGTGACTCCACCTGCATGTGAACTTTACCTATATCGTCGCTTCCTTTATTGATAGCCTGAATGGTAAATTCCTGAATGGTCATATTACGTTTGATAATCTGTTTCAATGCTTTGATAGCTGCATCAACAGGACCGTTTCCGGTAGCAGCCGCTTCAAATTTTTCGTTGGCAATAATTAAACCGATACTGGCAACAGACCTCACTCCCACTCCGGATGTAACCTGCAGATAATCCAGTTTAATGCGTTGTTTTTCGGTACGTTCCATACCTGCAAGCAACAACACATCGTCATCATTAATATCTTTCTTCCGATCGGCCAGTTTCAGGAATTCTTCGTAAATTGCATCCAGTTTTGCACCTTCCACATCCACTTCCAATAAACTTAACCGATGTTTCAACGCTGCACGTCCGCTACGGGCTGTCAAAACTATGGAATTTTCGTCAATACCCACATCTTTCGGGTCCATAATTTCATAACTTTCACGATTCTTCAACACTCCATCCTGATGAATACCGGACGAATGTGCAAAAGCATTGCGCCCAACAACCGCTTTATTGGGCTGAATAGGCATATTCATTAAGCTGGAAACCAACCGGCTGGTAGAGTAAATTTTTTGCGTATTGATTTGCGTTTCGATATTCAAACCCTTATGGCATTTCAAAATCATGGCAATTTCTTCGAGCGAAGTATTTCCGGCACGTTCGCCAATACCGTTCATGGTTACTTCAACCTGACGAGCACCGTTCAACACACCGGCCATGGTATTAGCTGTAGCCATTCCCAAATCGTTGTGGCAATGCGTAGAAATAATGGCATTATGAACTCCTTTTACATTTTCCATCAGGAATTTGATTTTATCGCCAAACTCCCACGGCAAGCAATAACCCGTAGTATCCGGAATATTCACTACTGTTGCACCGGCTTTGATAACCGCTTCCACTACGCGTGCCAAATATACATTGTCTGTTCGTCCGGCATCCTCGCAATAAAATTCCACATCTTCCACGTGTTTCTTGGCATATTTTACCGCAGCAATAGCACGTTCCAGAATATCTTCCTGATTGGAATTGAATTTGTATTTAATATGAAACTCCGAAGTTCCGATTCCGGTATGAATCCGTTTATTTTTAGCATACTGAAGTGCTTCTGCTGCCACGTCGATATCTTTTTGAACTCCACGTGTCAACGCACAAATTGTTGGCCACGTAACGGCTTTTGAAATTTCAACCACCGAATTAAAATCACCCGGACTGGAAATAGGAAAACCTGCTTCAATAACATCCACACCCAGACTCTCGAGTGCTTTAGCAACCTGAATTTTCTCAATCGTGTTCAACTGGCAACCGGGAACCTGTTCTCCGTCGCGTAACGTGGTGTCAAAAATAAATAATCTATCCATAATGTGGCCCCCTAACCCCCTAAAGGGGGAACCGAGAGGGTTTCGGCTTTTGTTGTTGTTATCTGCCCCCTAACCCCCTGAAGGGGGAACCGAGAGGGTTTCGGCTTTTTCATTTTTATTATAATTCTTTTTCTTTCTTTTCTCTTATTCCCCCGCAATTTATCCCGATTTATCGGGAGGGGGTTAGGGGGCTAATCCTTCAGAGGGTTAGGGGGCAGCACAAAAAAAAGCCTTCCGCACCGAAGTGAGAAAGGCTTTATCTATTTATATTGTACAATTACATACACACCAAACTCACTTCTACTTGTTCTGCAAGAGAATAATAATAATACCGAGTAGGAGAATATGGATGTAATTTCTGTTCATTGTTCTTTTTTAATTTCGGTGCAAAGATAAAGCATTTTTTTAAACCAACAAATACAAAGTGATATTTTTTTGATTATTTTTCTTTCAATTCAAAATAAAAGAGCCGCATATTCAATGATTTTTAAAGAATATTTGTTCTTTGTCAATAATCTTACTTCTAAAATTATCAGTTAAACAACCAACAGTACGATAATGTTCGGATTGAGGGAACCGGGATGTCGGAATTCGGGATGTCGGAATTCCGATTCCGACAAAAAAAATTGTAGGGATGTCGGAATTCCGGCGAAGAAAATTGTCGGAGTTGGAACTCCGACATCCTAAAGAAAGAGTCAGAACTCCGACATCCCGAAGAAGGAGTTGGAACTCCGACATCCCGAAGAACTCATTCGCAATAATAAGTTCCCTTCCATTCCCACCAATTTTTTACCAACCCTGCTGAAACCGGATTTTGAAGGGTATAATTGATTGCATTATACAAATGTTGTGTATTGCGAATGGTTGTATCATAACTTTCGGAATGCCAAACAGTTCCTTTTCTGTTCTCCTGTTTATTAAGTTCGGTAGCAGTAAACCGTTTTACGGATTGTAGTATATCTTGTAACCAAACAGGTTCACCCTGTTCGTTTTTATCGTATACTCTCAAAACCCAATGAATATGGTTTGACATCACGCAGATGGCATAATTTTCAAGTCGTTTTCCTTCCCAGAAACGTAAAGCGTCAATTATGATTCGCGCATTTTCGTCTTTCGATAAATCAATAATCATCCTGGTTTGAACATGAAGTAAATCATCGAATGCTTTCATGTATTTATTCCGAATGATTGCCATTTTGATTTTTAAATCAGATAATAGATGTTCATCATATTGATTTTTTTGAGCTATTTCAATTTCTGATTTAATTTGTCTAAGTTGAAGTGTATAACTTTCAAGCGCTTTGGGAGGAACAGCATCCTTTAGACACCAAGTGATGAAATAGGACTGACCTTGTTGTTGGAAATGTGGTAAGTGCTTCCGATAATGCTCTTTCTTTTCCATGATTTATGTAAATTGTAGATTTATCTTGCGAAATTAATAATTTTTTTGAGATGTTGGAGTTCCAACTCCGATGTTTTCGGGATGTCGGAATTCCGATTCCGACAATTTCAGGATGAAGAAGTTCCGACTTCGGCAGTTTTCGGGATGACGGAGTTCCAACTCCGGCGTTTTCCGGGATGACGGAGTTCCGACTCCGTCTTTTTTTCTCTTTGTCGGAATCGGAATTCCGACATCCCGTCTCCAACTCAGACAATTTCGGGATGTCGGAATTCCGACTTCGGCAGTTTTTCTCTTTGTCGGTATCGGAATTCCGACATCCCGTCTCCAACTCAGGAAGTTCTCGGGATGCCGGAGTTCCGACTCCGGCGTTTTCCGGGATGACGGAGTTCCAACTCCGGCTTTTTTTCTCTTTGTCGGAATCGGAATTCCGACATACCGTCTCCAACTCAGGAAGTTTTCGGGATGTCGGAGTTCCGACTCCGGCGTTTTCCGGGATGTCGTAGTTCCGACTCCGGCGTTTTCAGGGATGACGGAGTTCCGACTCCGTCTTTTCTCTCTTTGTCGGAATCGGAATTCCGACATCCCGTCTCCAACTCCGGCGTTTTCAGGGATGACGGAGTTCCAACTCCGTCTTTTTTTCTCTCTGTCGGAATCGGAATTCCGACATCCCGTCTCCAACTTAGGCAGCTTTCGGGATGACGGAGTTCCAACTCCGTCTTTTTCCGGGATGTCGGAATTCCGATTCCGACAATTTCGGGATGACGGAGTTCCGACTCCGGCTTTTTTTCTCTTTGTCGGAATCGGAATTCCGACATCCCGTCTCCAACT
>JBBQMQ010000030.1:0-17134 GCA_038329115.1 Bacteroidales bacterium | reverse complement strand
ATCTGCAAACCATCTTCAAACCGGGTTCTGAACTGCTCGTTCATCGAACGCTCTTTGAGCTCTTTGGTATGGCTTTCCACTTTGAGGTAATAATCCGTATTGCGTTCGGATTTTACAGAGCAAAGTTCTATTTTTTGTTTCTTGTTGTCGGTTACGGTAACGGTTACTGCATCGGCTTCTACTTTGTAGTTTTTCATCGCAGAACGAGTAACACACAGATAATCATATCCTTTTTCATTTACCATTTTCAGATTGTCTTCTGTGGCAATACCTGCATCCATCACAATAAGCGCTTTTTGGGCGGAGCTGGAGGTTTTCAGGCGAAGGTTTTCAATCATGGCTTCCAATGTTGCCGGATCGGACATGTTGCCTTCCAAAATAGCGGAGTATTTGATAAAACCTTCGGGATTCACTACCAATGCCAAAACCACTAATTTGGCATCGCTGCGCTTCTCTTTGCTTCTGCCAAATTTGGCTATTTTACTTCCCACTTTCCTGCCTTCAAAATAGGTATTGGTCAAGTCATAAAGCATAATTCTGTCTTCAATGTCAAACAGTTCATTCGTGCGCAACGACAAGTATTGTTCCAATGCATCCTTCTCGCTGTAAAGTTTTGTGCTTATCTGATACAGTCTATCTTTGGTAATTTGGTGAATATCAAAGCCGGTTACTTCGCACACGGCAGAATTTTCTTTTATCCATCTGGCAGTTTTCAATTCCGATGCCGGATATACAGCACGGCTAATAATATGGGTCATAGCTAATCGTATGTCATAATCATCCCAACCTTGCTGTTCCAAAAATGAGGATATGCGCAATTGACAAAGCGCTTGATACGAAAGCCATTCTGCTCCAACTTCTCTAACATCCTTATTTCTAATGCTATTGATATCAATTGTTTGATAGTCCTTACCATTTCTGTTGGGTTTGGTTTGCTGTTTATCTTGACCAACATCAATA
The DNA here is from genome assembly GCA_038329115.1 of Bacteroidales bacterium. GTDB lineage: Bacteria > Bacteroidota > Bacteroidia > Bacteroidales > Paludibacteraceae > Paludibacter. Next base: position 16,174 of record JBBQMQ010000030.1, on the reverse strand, counting down.
CGCTTTTCGGTAACCATACGGTTGTAAAACAGTTCAACGTAATCCAAAACCACTAAATCATCACTGCCTGGCAATTCAAAAAGTGTATTCCCAGCATTGGCAACCTTTGATGTAAGAATTTTCTGAATCGAATTCAATTGTTCTACATTTAGTTCATCCAAAAAACCGGCACTCAACATGGTGCGTACACAAACATTGCCGTTGTGATTACGGTAACTTTCCACTAAACGATAATAGCCGGACAGCTTTTTCGTTTCTGGATTCTTGCGCATGGATAGTTTGAAATACATGCCTGCAAAGTAAATACATAATTCGCTGTAAATCAATACCCCCCTGAGCACTACAAATGAATTTTAAAAACACACTGAATTTGATTTTCAATTAGTTGCGAACTAAAAACATATTCAAAACAGACAACTTTCATGTTTATACGCCCTTTTAATAGTGTTTTTAACTGCATTTTTAACTATTAAGGGTCAAAAGCTGCAAGATGGGTTAATTGCAAACGTTTGCATAAGTTTTTTGTTTTATATATTAAAACAATGGATCACTAACTATTTTAATGGTATATTTTTGCGAAGTATTGAAATCAAATAAATCAGATTTGCGTTAAATCATTGAACTTTATAGTATTTAGTTTGTTTGTTTTAAGGAGTTGTTATGAAATAATATGACAACTACTGAGGTGAGATGGAGTAATTCCATTCACCATGAAATGAACTCATTGTTATATTAATTTCTTCCATCTCATTTTTAGTTATATTAATTCCTGTTTCATATACCCCGCTATCTATTTCACAGTGAACCTCCAGTCCTTTATCTGTTTTGGTAGAACCTATTAAATTAATCACGACTTCATAGCTTACTAATGGCCTTCCTCTCCAGTTCTTAGAAATATATGAGAATAGCCTGTGTTCTATCTTATTCCACTTACTTGTGCCTGGCGGTAAATGTACCACTTCGATTTTCATGCCTGTTTCTCCTGTTTTGGCAACCGGGACACCTTACTTAAAAGTCAAATAATTTAGCTGGACTTTTAATCCACAAATGACTTTGTAATCTGTGTTTTTTTCCGACTTTCTTTCCTTTTTTATCAAAAAAAGAAAAATTCCAGCTATCTCTCCAAAGTATTTCCGGCTGATTTTTACTATTGAAAGTTATCGGAAGCCAAATATAACCTCCTGTAATTGGGTTGTCTGGTTGCCATACATCAAACATGGCAATATATGCATCCTTTTTGCCTTGAACAGGAATAATGCACGAAATTTGACCACCAAAAGTTTTCTCTGGTCCTAATCCATTGTGAGGATTTACTCCAAATGTTGGATTTACTAATTCGATGTAAGGTCCATTAATAGAATCGGCAATAAAAGAGCGAGCGGCATTTGGACTCCAGCCACTTGATCCCGAACCGAGTAAATAATATTTTCCATTTCTAAAAATGAAAGACGGAGCTTCGGTATGAGGACTAATGCCATTTGGAACCTGATAGCTATTGGGAACTGCATATAAATAATCGGGCTGTAATTTCCCGATTACAAAGGCTTTATCCGGCTTTCGAACCGTTAAATGATAGATTGATCCATCAACATCTTTGAACATGCAAAAATCGCCGGAACCATTGAGTGATCCTCCACCTAAGAATCTGTGTGAGTAGGTAAATGGTCCGTATGGTTTATCGGCAACCGCTACACCAACATTGCTGGTTCCATAACCATTGCCTTTTAGATAAAGTTTGAAATAAGCTATGAATTTTTTCGATTCTTCGCTATAAACAACTTTTGCTCTTTCTAAAATACATCCATAAGCCAGATCACTGTTTTTGTTCGCAGAATCAACACTCAATACAATTCCTCCGTCGGTCCAATTGATTAAATCAGTCGACGAATAGCAATGTATGCCGCCATCTGCAAAGGTTTTTTCTGACTTTCCTTCGATTTTATGTTCACCATACCAGTAATACACACCTTTATGAAAAATGACTCCACCCCCATGTGCATTAATGGGTTTGCCGTTGGTGTCGAGCCATGCGGTTCCGGGTACAAAGTTTTTTTGAGTTTTTTTGCCTGCTTGCATTTGTTGAAAACTGCAAACAAAAAAGAAAATACTGATAATTAACACAGACTTATTGCTCATTGTATGTTGATTTTTAAATAGTTGGAATTATTAAAGTTGGTTTTTGGATTTAATACAATGGACTCACAAATTACAAAAAAATACTCCAAAATATTTTAAAACAAAAGGTGAGTAAGTAACTTCCGTATTGACAGCCTGTCGGTTACGACTTTTCTGTTTTTAGCAATGGCTATTGCTTCGGAAGGGTATGTCAATATAATCCGGAATATCCATTTGGGTCAAGTCAAAAAATTTACATCTTCCTGCTTTACAGGAATTCGCCAATTGTGGTTCATTCTTTAATTTGGCAAAATAGAAGTAAATATATTTTTTAAATCAAAATCTTGAAATTCTGATTGATTGCGCCATTCGAGAAGCACAACAACAAATAACCTTTTGGTAATGTTGCTGTTGAAATCGTGTAGGGCTCAAAATTCAATGTGTGGGAAAAGAGTTTCAGACCTTGAATATTATAAATACAAAAACTGGATGCACCTTCAATTAAAGGTTTAATGCAAAGCATATTATTCTGAAAAAAAACATCGACTATTTTTTTTTGATTGATTGGCTTAATATAGGTTGATACAGCCGGCAAAAACAGCTTTACTTCACTTAATCCTGTGTACCCATTGCCACTATTGTAATTATTCAGGATATTAATACCAACCCATTTTACATTTTTCTGAATCGTTGGAAAATTCAATAACTCACCTTTATAGGTATTATCGCCTGTTGCCTGACTCATAGTATAATTCATCACTTTCTTCCATACAGATTGCGAATATGAAAGATCCTGAATTGCGTCTGTCGATTCTGACACATAAATCTCTATATCTTTCACATCCCGATTCAGGTAAGTTGATGTCCAGTTCAAATTCCAGATTCGCATGGCAGCAATATCCTGTGGCCCTTTTAATTCAATTTTGAAATAATGCGGAAAAGGACTGTCATTTGTATGCCATGCTTTAGCTGTTATCGATGCTTCGTGTGCATCACCAATTAATCCGGCTCCGTTAATTGCATAAAGTGGTAGCCGACCTGTGTAGGTAGATGAGGCATAAGCATTGTTGATTTTATCGAAAGTGATTTCGGAGATTCCGTTGGGTTGTTCGACCACAGTACTTGTTTCGATACGGAATGGCGACAAGGGCAATGGCAACTCATCGGTTGTGAAAATAGAAATAGTTGAATAATTTCTAAAAGCATAGCGAACATAGAGCGGATTCGTTATGGTTACATTCGAGAGTTTAATGCGATTATCTGGTAAAATAGTAGCCGTGGCTGTTTTATAAACCTTATCGGTAGCTGCAATTTCAAATTCTGTTATATCTTTTACAGCAGTTAAACCGCCGCCTACATTATCGAAAGTCACAATTAAATCTGAACCTACTACCTCGTGCGATTTGTAAACGGGGGATTTGTGAATTATCTGTTCCCCATAAACCAATGATTTGACATAAGGTAATAATCGTTTTGCAACCGTATATTTATCAGTTGGATGGATATTGTTTACTTCGCCACAATCCATGGTTACCGCCATGCCTGAATGTGGATCTTCTTTCCAAACCTGAAGCTGAATGTCACGTGTTTCAGCCCAGGTCATAAATGTAGGATCTGTTGTAGGCTCATAAGCCGGTAATTGTACAAAAAGCCAGGGCAATGTTGACTCATCCCATTTTGTACGCCAGTCTTTTATTAGCCCCTTTAAAATCGTTTTGAAGTTTTGCCAGTAAATGGCATTCCCTTCGGCCTGATACCAAAGTACAGCTTTAATCGGATACCCAACAACTTTAGAAACCATGGCATTATAAAGCGATGATGGTGATTGATAATAGTTATAAATTCCTGTACCATCCGGACGTTTTGCTGCATTCAGAATTGGGTCGTTCAGATATGCTTCGGGAGATATAAATGCATCGGATGGCGCACCGCCGTGGCTCACATTTATCAGTCCGATAGGGATATTGAGGTGTTTATGCAAATCGCGTCCCGTAAAAAAAGCCACAGCCGACCAATCAATAATTCGTTCTGGAATAGCACTTTTCCATGGTTTATCCAAATCACCTGTCAGAACGCCACCATTAACTATTTTTGCAACTTCGAAAAATCGCAGGTTGGGATAATTTGAATCGGCTTTGGCATCTGCCAATTGATCTGCTTTTACCGTATTTACCTTGAATGCCATATTTGATTGCCCGCCACATAAATACACATCGCCCATTACCAGGTTATTATATGTAACTGATTCATTGTTTGCTGCAATATTCATCGTGTATATACTTGATGACGCACTTTTAGACGGCAAAAGCGTAGAAAATTTTCCAGACGCATCACATTGGGTATTGTATAAAACTCCATCAAAAGTAATTGTAACTGGTTCATTTGGTAGCACTTCGCCCCAAACTTTGATGGGTTTGTCGCGCTGGAGCACCATATTGTCGGAGAAAATTGTCGGCATTTTGATGGATGAATTATTTCCACCGCCATTAATTGGATCTTCATCAGTCAATAAAATGGATGGTGTATTTGTTGTACTTTCACTCATAGAGAGTTTAAGAAGTGCATCGTTTCCTGCAGTGATGGCTACCACAATTGTGGCTTGTTTGCTTTGAGAAGCTAAAACGGTGGTAAGAAGTGGGGAAATATTCCATTCGAGCCACGCATTTGTGTACTCAAACTGATTGATTGAAATAGATGCTGTGGCAGCAGGAAGAATTGGGCGGGTTGCCCAGGTCAGTCCATCGGTTTGATAACCCGGTAAACAATAAACAGACAAGGTAGGCTCACTGTATTTATCGAATGACTGGCACAAAATCCGGAGTTTAGCGGTTTTGGCTGTAATTGTGATGTTTGAAAAATCAAAATTGAGATATACTTCGCGATTAAAACTGCTCTGTTTTTTAAGTTCTCCATAGGTCAGGTTCGTTAAGAAATCACCTTGCTGCTGACGAACGAAGCCATCAAGAGTGGGCGACAAAACCTGTTCATTGGCTTTTGAAGCTTTTCTGATTTTGGAAGTTGGAGAAGCCAATGGATTTTTCTCTCCCGCAAATGAACTAACGGAAAAGAGCATTAACACAAAAACCAATAATATAAGTCTCTTCATTGTATGAAATGTATTAGAAAAGAGTTCTGATTCTTTCAAAATTAGCGAGTAATACCAGTTCTATAATTATCAAAAAAGATAACTATAGAACTGGATATTAGAAATAATTGCTTAATTATTTACAGCCTTAACAGAAATTCCGTTGGCTTTCACCACATAAACGCCTGCCGGAACTTGTAAACGTAAATTTGAGTCTTTAGTTACTTCATTGCGTATAAGCTGGCCTTGCATAGTGTAAAGTTGTACTCGGCTTGCAGGAGCAATATTGTCAATGGATAGAATGCCATTGTTTGAAGATACGATGATGTTTGATTTTGTTGTTTCAGCCACGCCCGTAGGTGTATCAACGATTGCCTTGATTTCTTTGTAGATTTTTACTTCTGAAAGACCTATAAATGCGCCGGAAGCAGCATAGTTGGATATTACTTTATAAGCAAACCAACGCACATTATTTGCATTCGTAACAGCTACATCTTCTCCTGTGTATGAAGTTGAGCCTGATGCTCTAGTTAAGGTCAATCCTGTTGCAGAAGCTTTTGTCCATCTGCTATCCGTAAAATCAGTAACTGCAGACATATTATCTGTGGAAGTAGAAATATAAATATCCATATTTTTGACACTTCGGTCAGTATAATCAAGTAAACTTGTACCATATATCCAGTTCATATTCCAGATATGAAACTTTTTGATATTTATGGCCTGGTTTAACTTCACGGTAAGAGATATAGGAAAAGAACCGGCAGAATTCCTCCATGCTTTATTATCAGCGGCTGTTTCGTGACACATAGCAGGGAGCATACCAGTTCCATTAAAAGCATTAATTGGATCTCCGGCAGCTGCATACGTTGCTGAAGAAGTAATTGAATTGATTGCAGAGTATGGTACTTCATAAATACCGGGAATTGGCGTGTCGCTGAGTACTAACTGAGGTTGATTTGCCGATTCCATACTTCCAATTGTTATTAGTGGACATGTAGTTGAAGTGATTCCGGGATAAACAACTGCAATTCTAAAAGAGAACAGTTTATTGCTTACTAAATTCTGTGCTTTTACAAAGTCCGAAACATCAAATTGCAACCATTTACCAACTGAATCTTGTGCAGCATGTATATCTACACATCGTTGTCCTGTTACAGGCCGGTTTGTATAAGTCAATGTTCCTGAAATGGCATTGCCTGCTTGTCCGTAAGCTGCAACTATAAATGGTACGGCAGTACCGACAGAATTAACATAAACTTTTAAAGTGGCATGCAATGGTGTAATAGTAATAGCAGCTAAATCAAAATCAATGAATATTTCGCTGTTAAATGAATTATATGCTCTTAATTCCATATTCTGATAGGTATCCACATAGGTATCACCAGACTGTTTTACAAATCCATCTTTTGTTGGATTAAATGTTTCGGTTACAATACTGGCAGCAAAAAGCGCTGTGCTTGCAATAAATGCCATTGTTAGAGTAAAAATTGTTTTTTTCATAACATATAAATTAATTGATGAATACTATTAGAATTCTGATTATTAGATAATTATTTTAGTTTTTGACGGGCTTTAACAAAAACACTGCACCACCATTTGGCGCTAAAACAACGGTTTCGTTTTGTTTTGTTTTTGAAATTTCTTTCTTAAAAGGAGTAACCGGTTGCTGTTGCAAAAGAGTTGACCGATGTCCGGCAACTTCTATTCTCACTCTCTCAGCAGACAAATCATCTACATAAAGTGTAGTTTCCATTTGAGAATAATCAGATACAATATCAGCAATATTGATGGTAATTGTATGTTGAGAATCAGTGCCATTTAATGCGTAGATAAACCAGTCATTCCCCGATCTGCGTGCCACAACGGCGGTTTTTCCTAATTCGGTTTGAGGTAAAACAACGGTTTGTTCCCAAACAGTAGGAACAGATTTTATAAGATCAAGTGCCGGAGCAATCAATGAATTGTGGAGCAAAACATCAGGATCTTCGGCAATAACTTGTAACGGCGAATTGAATGCAACTAACGTTGCTAGTTGATGAGCAAAAGTGGTATTACCGGGATTTACAAACGAAAGCGGTGTATAATCGCCATGTCCCACTGCCAATCGGGTAAATGGAAGCAATGCATTGTGATATGATGGTATTGGACCTTCTGCCATTTTATTCAGTTCCAAGCCACGAATACCCTCACGGGCAATTTCATTTGGATACGTAAAAGCTTCACCGGAAGGCGATTGACATCCATGAAAATCAACCATCAGTTTATGAATTGCACATTCTTTTAATAATTTTATTTCAAAATCAATAAAGAACTTGCTTTCGCTATTCATAAAATCAACCTTTACCCCAGCCATACCGGCACGTTTCACTCTGTCGAGCCACTTACGCATGGATATATAATCATCTGCGGGATCGGAAATGGAATTTGAATGATTCCACAAAAAGAGCTTAACACCTTTTTTAGTTCCATAATCGGCTAACTCTTTTAATTTTTTCCAATAACTTTCCCATTTCACATATCCTTCGTCGATAATAGAATAACGAAATTTTAATTCGGAAGCATAGTCAATGAATTCACGTTCCTGCCCGGGCGTTCCTGTACCTCGGCTAAACCAACGCCAAACTGATTTTCCGGGAATAATATAATCGGTTTTGGCATAAAGCAGGGAATCGGGCTTTGGAGACAATTGTTTAAGGACTGATTGATTTACCAGTTCAGTAAGGTTATCGGCTACGAAAATTACACGCCATGGTGTACATAATGGGGAACTTAAATAAAAACCATCAGAAGATTCTGTAAAATTGGCTTTAATCCAGTTTGGAGTGGAGCAATCCCAACGCAGACCGCTGTAATTCTGAAGATTTGCTTCTGTTGCCATTGCAAATTTCCCATTCGTAAGTTCAAACATCAGCGGTTTACCCTGAATCGGATTAGAACCCGATATAGTAGGCAAATCTTTTAAGTCACATTTTTCCCATGTTCCCGCATACGATTTAAGTTTCCACTCATTTTTCCGCTCAAAATAATACACAGTTGCTTCTTCGGGTATTTTAAACGAAGAAACTTCAGATTTCATGATTAATCCTTTTCCAAGGGTTGAAGTATACCTGAAAGCAACAGCGTTATTCAGGATTTCAACTTCCAGTGAAACAGGCGATTTATTAGTTGAAAATTTATAAATGACAGTCTCATTTCCATCAGATATTCTCTTAGAATTTAATTTGGCATCAAAATTATAATGTATATTATCCAGCGTAATTCCAACTTTTGATTTAAACTCAACACCATGAACTGAAGATTTCAATTCAGTTTCCCCGTTTTCACGCACCCATTCTACATAAGTAGATTTATCAGCTGAAAAATATTTCTTTTCGGCTGATAATGAATGGATAAATCCACTTAAAATGATGATCAACAATACTTTTAATGTAGAATGATGCATAAAATCAACTAATTATTTTGATTATAAGATTAGTTTCTGAACGAACGTTTGTTTTGATGTAATTATATGAGCGATTGATATACCTTTAAATGCATTTGAAATACTTATTGGCAATGTATTGCTCTGAAGCAAAAGTTGCCCGGATATATTGTAAATCGACACATTTGAAATTATCATTTCGGAACAATTGCTTAACTGCCTTGTAGATAATTGGAAATAAAGTATCGGATTTGTAGAAAGCTGTGGTGTGGAAACGCCACTCTGAATATCTTTTCTTAATGCCATAAAGCTTGGTACTGAACTGGCTGTATTGTGCCCCGGTTTAAATTTTGTAACGGCATTTTCGTCTCCAATAACCTGCTTAAGCTTTAATGTGAAAGTCCGTTGATTATTTGCAAATCGGGCATTGCAAAAGGGAGTTATGTCGAAGTCAATATAAAATCCTGAAGTTGCACCCAGTACTTTACTTCCAAGTGCTTCCCAATTACTAGCTTGGGGAGCCGAATTCCATGTAGTTGTGCTATTTACAATATCTGTTGAGCCGAGAAGCTCAATTTTAGTAGGCGTTGTTATACTTTTGGATGTACAATAAATAACTGCATTTGCCTTTTCTGTAACGGTCTGAACTTCTGGCAATTGAAAAACCAGAAAAGATTCCTGTGCTGCCCCCGATTTGCTTGTAACAAATAAATCATTGGCAGTATTTGGATTTAAAGTCGTTCCTTCGGTAAGATAAGTATCAAACAATGGCTTTATCGTGAGAAAATCAGCATCGGTTACATAAAAATTTGCAGTCCCGCCAATCTCTGATTCATTTCCATCAGCATCGGTGGCCGAAACGATACTATATTGGGAAATACCAACCGGATTTACTGTAAAAGTGTATATCGAATCAAGTATATTATTCAGAGTCGCTTGTGTTTTTCCATCAGTATATGTAACCTTAAATGGAAATTTCCCATCCAACGTGAGGTAAATCCTCCGTTCTGTGCTTGATTTTGTTTCACCGTACATATAAGCTACCGGTTTGTTTAAATACTTATTAACCACCGAGATATATGTATCGCCAACTCTAAAATCTGAAATTTTACAGTTATTTGCATCATCAACAAATTCGATATTACTTATTTTATTTGCACTGCTGATTTTCTTATTTATATGCCATCCATTTGTAATAGAAGTATTTCCAATATCATCAATATTCCGATACAAGAACGGTTCAACTTCTGAAACGTATTTGCCCAGCTCATAACTACGAAAGCTTATAATATCCTTATTTAGAGCCGAAGCAGTAATTCTTCCCACTATCAGATATTTATGACCGGTTTCAAAATATACTTCAGCTGTGGATGATGCCGGATAAGCTATTCTCGTTGAAACTTCTTTTGTACCGTCCGAAATTAGCAATTCATTGTCTTTTGAAATTTTAAATGTTGCTTCTGTTTGATTATCAGACTTAAGCACACAATTCACATTGCTATTATAGGGTCGGTTAGCAACAAAACTAAAGTAATAATTTTTATCAATATTTAAATCAAATCCTTTAGTTAGTAAAACAGGTTGTTTTAAAACCGGCACTTCCAACGTTTGCGTAGGAGCGGAACTCAAATCCGTTTTGCGTTTGTAAATCCGCATAAAATCAATATCCATGGAAGTATTATTTGCAGCATCTTTCAATGTTGAGCTTGCATCACTCCAGGGCATGTTGCTTAAACAGATATTCATTTGATCTCCATTCATACCACCCATATAATTCCAGTCCGGTTGTCCCCATTTGCCATAAGCACGTTTTTCCTCCTGAGTTGGCCATACTGAAAGTTTTCCAACTCCGGTATTCCACTGGTTGGTGTAAGTTGAATGGGTTGTTCCACGCCATTGCTCTACACCATCGCAAAAAATTATAAAATTATCTTCGCCAACCCACAAACCCCAGGTCTGAAAATCGATTGTATTATATGTTTTCCCAATTCCCTGTGCAATATCCACAGAATTGGCATAACTGTATGTTTTCCAATCGTGCCAGGCCAAATGACCATTTATACTATTGCTGGCATTTAAACGTTTGGCTTCAACCACATCAATTTCGTACCTGTTTTTAAATGAACGTGTTACATCATCCCCCGCGGTTTGGCAAGCAGTCCAAAAAGCATTGTTTACACCTGTAGCATCAGTCAATCGAAAGCGTGATTCGTAATACGTATTTGGTCCAAAAAGTTTCTTTATCCATACAAATCCTGCAGTCCATTCAGAATCAGCACGATTACCTTTCTTAACCATTAGTTTTAGAAAGCCATCTGCGAGAACGGCATTTTCTTTCCAACGCCCGACAGTTTGTCCGCTTGAAGATGTTTTAACTGCATCATCACTTACCCAAACATTCCAGTCTAGCGCAATCCCATTGAATTCATCCTGAAATACAAGTTGATAATCAGCTGCATTTGCAAGCAAGGGGCTAACTTGTGCCCAACCTAAAAAGGGAAGAATAAAAAAAATGAAAGTGATAAATATCTTTTTAAAACACATAAAAATGATTCGCTTATAATTTTATTTTCTGAACAAATGTCTGTTTTGAAGTTACAATATGAGCCATCAAAATTCCATTATACTGATTTGGAATTAGCAATGGCAAAGTACTACTTTGAACCAATAATTGTCCTGCTACATTATAAAGCAGCACGTTGGAAATAGCCATATCCGAACAATTTTCCAACTGTCGGGTTGAAGGTTGAAAATGCAATATCGGTTTTATTGATAATTTTGTCGCAAAAACGTTGTTTTGAATATCTTTTTTCAGCACCATAAAACTTGGCACAGAACTGGTTGTGTTATTACCTGGTTTGAACTTAGTTATGGCACTTGCATCGCCAATTGTTTGCCTGATTTTAAGGGTAAAAGTACGTTGATTATTAGCCAGCCTTGCATTGCAAAAAGGAGTAATATCAAAGTCAATATAAAAACCGGAAGTTGCCCCAAGCACTTTACTACCAATAATTTCCCAGCTATTCGCTGCCGGCGCCGTACTCCATGTTGTTGTATTATCAACTGTTTGTGTTGAACCCAGCAGTTCAATTTTAGTTGACGTTGTAACACTTTTTGAAGTACAATAAATAACCGTATTAGCCCGCTCAGTGGCATTTTGATTTTCGGGCAATTGAAAAACCAGGAACGATTCCTGGGCGGTACCCTGTTTGCTTGTAACGAAAAGATCGGCTGCAGTATGTGGATTTGTCGTTGTTCCTTCGGTCAGGTATGTATCAAACGATGGTTTAATAGTGAGAAAGTCAGCATCTGTAATATAAAAATCTGCACTTCCACCTACTTCAGCATCGGTTCCATCTGCATCGGTTGCCGAGACAATACTATATTGTGATATTCCAACGGGATTTACAGTAAATGTATAAGGAGACAAACTGATATTATTTATCGTTGTTTGTTGTTTTCCATCGGTATAAGTGACTGAAAAAGGCAACTTTCCTTCAAAACTCATATAAATTCTCCGTTCGGTGCTCGATTTTGTTTCACCATAAATATAAGCAAGAGGTTTATTCAAATACTTCGAAATTACTGCTTTATAATTATCTCCAAAAGTAAGATCGCTGAATTGACATTTCTGTTCAGCATCAGAAAGAACCAGTTGAGTCAAGACTTTTGTACTATTGATTTTCTTGTTGATTTTCCATTCGTTGGTGATAGAAGTATTTCCGTTACTATCTATGTTCCGATACAAAAACGGTTCACGGGCAAGAATAGGTTTACCAACTTCAAAACTACTCATGCTAATAATATCTTTGACTGTGGTTGAAGCAGTAATCCTACCTACAATAAGATAATTTATTCCAGTTTCAAAATACGAAACGGCATAAGAAGAAGCAGGATAACCCACTGCAGTGGAAACTTCATTTGAAGCATCAAAAAGGACTAACTCATTGTCTTCTGAAACCTTAAATGTGATTTCTGTTTGAGTATTTGCTTTCAGGGCACAACTTATAGCACTGTTATATGGACGATTAGCTACAAAACTGATATAATAATTCTTATTTGTATTTAAATCAATTGGTTTAGTGAGCGATATAAGTTGTTCCGATTTTGGAACAGTAACGGTTTGTACAGGATTTATATTCAAATCACTTTTCCGTTTATAAATACGCATAAAATCAACATCCATAGAAGTATTATTTGCGGCACTAAACAGGGTTGAGTTTGTTGAAGTCCACGGCATGGTACTTAAACAAATATTCATATCATCTCCATTCATGCCACCCGTATAATTCCAGTCCGATTGTCCCCATTTTCCATACGCACGTTTTTCCTCAATGGTTGACCACGTCGAGATTTTCCCTATTCCGGTGTACCACTGGTTGGTGTAAGTTGGATGAGTTGTACCACGCCACTGTTCCACACCATCGCAGTAAACAATAAAATTATCTTCACCAACCCACAAGCCCCAGGTTTGAAAATCAATCGTATTGTATGTTTTTGATACTCCCATCGAAATATAATTTCCATTAATATAGCTTTTCCAATCATGCCATGACCATTTCCCGGTTATACTATTCTCGCCATTCAATCGTTTGGCTTCCACTACATCAATTTCATAGCGGTTCTTATACGTGTTGGTACTCGAATTTGCCATGGTTCTTACGGCAGTCCAAAAGGAGTTGTTAACACCCGTGGCATTTGTAAGCCGGAAGCGCGATTCATAATAGGTATTAACACCAAAAACCTGTTTTACCCAAACATAACCGGCAGTCCATTCCGAGTCAGTGCGATTCGCTTTTTTGACAAAAAGTTTAAGCAACCCATTTTCAACAACCGCATTTTCTTTCCATCGACCTACAATTTGATTACTGGGGGATGTGCTTATTGCATCATCACTTTCCCACACATTCCAGTCTAATGCATTGCCATCAAACTCATCTTGAAAAACAAGCTGGTAATCGGTTGCATTGGTAAGTAAAGGTACAATTTGTCCCCTTCCCAAAAAGGGAAGAGAGCAAAATGAAAAGACAACAACAAGCTTCTTTAAATACATAATTTCACTATTGTATCATAAATTTTCCACGGAACGTTTTTGAATCTGCATTTAATTGAATCAGGTAAACTCCATTTTCAATATTTGATACATCTACTCTTTTGTTCATGATTGGTAAATCGCGAACAAGTACTCCGGCCAGATTGAAGATTTTGACTTTAGTTGCATTTAAATCTGTATCAATATAAAAATATCCATCCTTTACAGGGTTAGGGTACATTTTAAGTAAACCGTCATCACTACTATTGCCGTACAATGGACTTATACCGGTAGCAAGATATGGATCGAGTTCAAGCATTGGATGTTGACTTTCCCATTTGGTGGAATCGGCTACATATTGACGCCATGTTAGCAGAGAAGTTGTTTCACCACTTGTAGATTTTACGCAAAAATCAACTATTCCTGCTCCTGATTTTAATTTTTTATTGATAAAAGATGATACATTCCAGGCAGCTCTTACTCCAACAAAACCAGGGTCAGGAAGTGTTATATCCGAAATCAGTTTATAATTAATTTCACTCGGTTTATTTGCCCAACAAAGATCCACTATGTCACCAGGCATACCACCTTCAATAGAATAAAGGCTTAATACTACCGGAGCACCTTTATCGTTACTCAAAAAATAGACTGTCAGTGATCCCATATCGATGGAATCTTTTGCACTAAATTCAGAAATATCATACCGGAAAAATGCTTCCCTTGCGTATGCCGATTTTTTGATATTTCCGGTTTGCGATTCGCTATATACCGAATTTGGGGTATTGTCATTAATATACGAATCGTATGTCGGATAAACAATCATGGCGCGGGGAGACTTTACTTTTACTACTTGTTCGCCGAAAACAATCCCTTGTAAGCCATTTCCATCTGTTAACCCGGTCAACGTATAAGTTGTGGTTCTTGAAGGATTTACAGGGATTGAAATAACGGAGGTTGTTATATTTTGAATTGTATAATTTTGGGTACCATCAGTGTATGTCAAACTCCACGGAGCAGTTCCTTTTAATTCAACCTGCATATTTACCTGCGTACCGGGAGCTACATAAAACAAGTTTTGTGTAAATGCTGCAAAGCTTTCTTTCGGCAACACACTCTGAAAACTACTGCCAACTAAGAACTTCTGAATGGATGATTTGTCCCTGTTTCCAACAATCTTAATTTTAGAAACTTTATCGTTTCCAGTTTCATAACGATAATTCAAATCCCAGTCGTTGTTTAAACTGGTATGACCATACTCTCCTTCAATATTTGGATAAAAGAAAGGTTCATTATTATTGGCCATAAGTGGCAACAAAGATATACTCAGATAATCATCCCCAAGTTCCGATGTTTCAATTCGTCCAACTAATAATGTGGCAACATCATTTTGAATAAAGCTTGATTTTCGTCCGGTAGGCTCTGCACTTACAGTGGAGGCATAATATAATTTATTAGCTCCAAAGCCTGTTTGTAATTGATTATATTGGTCAATAACTGTACCTGTCAATACTTTATCAACTGAGTTTGTTAAAGATAAAATAAATTCTGCATCAGCTGACTTTTTTATAATAGTCGAAAAATAGCGCGTTGCATTTGCCTTAAGATTGTACTCTTGGGATAATGCAAAAGAAGCCGATCCTCCACCATTAACAAGTATTGAATTTGAACTTTTTGCTGCATTTCCAGATAAAGTAACAGTTGTAGAACTGTTAAACGTAACATTATCTGTCGGAACAGTGTTTAAATCGGCAGTTCGTTTGAAAATGCGGAAATAATCAACTGCAGCATATTTACCATCAATCGTTGCATCAACATCAGCTGTAACAATAGACGTACCCAACAACAATGCCAACAGATCTCCTGTATAACCCGCATTATAATTCCAACCTTCCTGTGCATAATAACCATACGCTTTTTTCGCAACATCTTCAAGTGCTGAACCGGCACCGGCAGCCTTAAGAGCATTTACAAACTCACCGGAATTATATCCTTCCATAGTTGAGCCACGTTTTACTTCTACACCATCAATATAATATACAATATCTTTAGTGGAAACCGCAACCCCAAAAACTTTGTAATCTGTTTGAGATTGTGATTTTAACGAATCTTTTACGCTGAAATATGTTTTATTAGGATTAATATCTGCAACATAATAGTTCGTTTTCCAATCATCGAGTGTGTAATAATAATCAAACTGATTGTCGGCACGACGGGTAATATAAGGGAAATTCATTGCATACCTATTCTCGTATTTTGAAGCCAATGAAGTGCTGAAAGTTTGAGTCGAAATCGCTGTGTTTGCTCCCTTGGCATTAAGAGGTTTTATGCGTGCTTCGATATATATGTCCGAATTGTTTGGTAATTTATCGATAAGCCTGATTTGTGAAGCCACATAACTTGTTCCACTTTTATTTACAGGCAAACGTAATTCGTCGTTTTGAATTATAGGTGAACCGGTAGTTATACTCCATAATTTTGTATTGATAGAAGGTTGACCAAATTCATCCCCAATGACAATACT
>JBBQMQ010000029.1:0-17142 GCA_038329115.1 Bacteroidales bacterium | reverse complement strand
AACGGACTGGATTATTGTTTTGAATTTAGTGTGGCAGGCGCTCTGGTTAATGCCGCGAATAATGGTGATGCAACCAGTCTGAAAACGGCTGTTGAGTCTGCAATGGGCAGTTTCCCGTTTCTGCAGTTTGGAACTTTTTTGACCAATCATGATCAGGCAAGGGTTATGACTACATTTGGTAACGATGGATCAAAGGCGAAACTTGCAGCAGAACTGCTTCTGAGCCTTCCGGGTATTCCGTTTATTTATTACGGTGAGGAAATAGGAACTCTCGGCCCGAAACCCGATGAAAACATTCGTACTCCATTGCAATGGAATAGCACGGTGAATGCAGGTTTTAGTGCCGGAACAGCCTGGCGTGCACCTCAGTCGGATTATACAACCAAAAATATTGCAGCTCAACAGCAAGATAATAATTCGCTGTGGTCGATGTACAATAAAATGATTCAACTGCGAAACATTGAACCTGCCTTGCGACGGGGATATTATACAACTCTATCTGGCAACTCCAGTTCTGCGTTCACTTTTCTTCGCCAGTATAACGATGAAAATATCATTGTGGCATCCAATGTGAGTAATTCGCAGGTAAGTAATATTGAAATAAATCTTTTCCCCGGAACTTTGTCTGCGGGAACTTATCAGCTTAAAGATTTACTCACGGGTACAATTCAGCAAATTGTGGTATCAGCCGACGGTGGAGCTACAGCACAAAATATTGGCAATCTGGCCGCCAGAACAACTGCCCTTTATAAAGTTACAAGCTATGGTTCGGGTCTGATTGATCCCGACACGAAATTGTTTCAACTGTTTCCTGTTCCGGCTAATGACAATATAGTCGTTCAGTTGGATACACAAACCCACCTTCCTGCGGATGTAACTATTTTGGATATGTCCGGTAAAGTGTTGAAACATGAAC
The DNA here is from genome assembly GCA_038329115.1 of Bacteroidales bacterium. Classification (GTDB taxonomy): domain Bacteria; phylum Bacteroidota; class Bacteroidia; order Bacteroidales; family Paludibacteraceae; genus Paludibacter. Next base: position 16,226 of record JBBQMQ010000029.1, on the reverse strand, counting down.
AAATCACGGGTTCAAGTTCCGTATCAGTAAAAGATTTGTTACCAGGTTTTTATGTGGTGAAAGTGAGCGATGGCATCAATTCACATTCCGGAAAAATAGTTATTGTGAGGTAAGTCGACTATACCTTAAAAAATGTGTTTTTTGTCAATGATTTTCTGTTTTTCTGAACAATACGGGGTGGTGAATTTGTTTAAGTGGAGAAACAATAGTTTTTAAAAAAAACTCACGATCATGGCAATAAAAAAAGTTTGGATAGAAGAAGGATGTACCGGATGTGGGCTTAGCGAAGCAATTTGCCCCGAAGTTTTTAAAATGGAAGGTGAAGCAATTGTGCTTGATGGAGTTAATTTTTCCGATTACGAAGCACAAATCATTGAAGCAGCCGAAAGTTGTCCGGTAGAAGTAATAAAATATTCGGAATATGAATAAAGAAAAATATGTTCCTTGTTTGAAACATATTTTAATACCAAATGAATTTTCATTTCAGCCCAAAGTCATCTTTGGATAAAGCCGGTTGTGGTGTAACGAAGTCGAAATTGGACTGAATTATTTCTGCAATCGGTATAAATTAAAGATTCACTGTTGATTGAGGTTCAATGACAATTCGTTGCTTCATTACCACTATTGTCTTCGAAGAATGGACGAAATTCTTTTGAAGATGAATTTTCTATTATTTGTGCTTGAGCTCCGCCAACATCATCTCTCCTCTATACATCTCATCTATAAGTGTCTGACCTACAATCCTATCGTTTGTGAAATTCAATTGAATTCAACCCCATATATAAAACCTTTTTCCACTTGCTAAAGGAACTAAAAGCTCTGCGCTCTAAGCTTTTATACCAATAAAATAATTTTTTTGTAAACATTTGTAATTGTTGACAAATTAAAATTATTCTATTTCTATTTTTGCTCTAATTCTTTTTGCATAAGTAATTTTAAATTCAATCCCTATGAAAATTAATTTTATAAACCTTTTTATTATTGTTTGTATCTGCAGCATAAACGATGTAAATGCTGAATCGAAATTAGTACCACCACCTACCGATCGTAATTTTTCAATTGTAGGAGCTTTCAGTTGGATGTCAATGGCAGAGAATAGTCCGGCAGCTTATAATCTGGAACTTTCGGCACATTATATTAAACCTGCTTTTGCGTTGGATATATATTACGAGAAAGGTTTACAAGACTGGTTCAGGAGCTCATTTATTAAAAAAAATCAATACACACTTGTTAACGATTTCATTAATAATATTGAAGTGAACTGTGCTGTAACTCTTGGGTCCAAAATTAGTAAAAAGGGGTCTCTTTTTTATCGTGGAAGCTCTTATTCCGGAGGAACAAAATACGATGTTTATTCCAGAGGGGAAGGTGATGCCGCTTTGTATTATCAAATCAGGTTTGGAGGTTCAAAAAGACATTTTACTTATATGTCAGAAGGTTTTGAAGCTTATCCGGAATTAAATAACATAACTAATTACACATACACATATATCAGCTACAAATATCCCAAAATTGATATGGTCAGCATATTCGATAATATGCGCTATCATGTTGGGTTAGGGACATCAAAAATTTATTTAACAGAGTCTCCCGGACGATCGAGTGGTACAGACAGAATAGGAGTTGTTAAGTTTTATGCTGACCTTTTATACTCTCCGGATATAAGTTATCATTTTTTGGAAGGATTAGGAAATGCGCCCTTTACCGGAATTGTCCCGGATCAGGTATTTCAGAAAATTGGATTTCGAATGGGGACTGAAACAAACCGATTGAATGCATTTTCTGGTTATTGGGGTTTTGAAATGGGATTAATGACGGGACTCAGACCGGCTCATGCACAGACCGGCGACCAATTTTTATTTTATGCAACGCTAAAGTTTGGGCTAGAGACAGGCTGGCCACTATTCAATTCTAAATACAAGTAAAGCATAATTATTTTTTACAATCAGCCTAAAAATAAAAAATCATGAAAACACTAAATATTCTTACTATTTTACTCCTAATTCTCACTTTAAATTCCTGCACTGAAACGATTGTAGTACAGCCAATTCCTGCGCCATGGATTCTATTTGACAAATTAGATAATTCATCCTATGTTTTCACCGAAGACACAGTTGTAAAGCCAATACAAGTGGGCAGAAATGTATGGCAGGGTGATCTGCTCCCAATGATAAGTTCTGCCAATGGACTTAAAGAAATAGTAATCACCAAAAATGGTGTAGCTGTTGAAATTCAAAAGTTGTTAACCGATAGAGTTAATTATACCTTTTCTGAAAGTATTCCGATTTCACTCGTAAATAATTTCGATACCTGTGAAATTGTAATTACCGCTACTGACTTAAAAAATCAGGTTTCTTTAAAAAAAGTAAAAGTACTATTCTCCATTACAGGCAACCGTCCGGGCATTCCTACAGCTTCATTCGGAGCATCAAAAACAGTCATAAATGTAGGTGAGGAAGTTCAGTTTTACAATTACTCTTTAAATGGAACAACGTATTTATGGAATTTTGGTGACGATAGTACTTCCACGGCATTATCTCCAAAACATAAATACGCTAAAACGGGGATCTTTACAGTACGCCTGAAAACTACAAATTATCTGGGTGAAGATACGTCAGTGAAATCAAATTATATTACAGTAAATGTGCCTTCGAACAGGGTGGCAGATGCGGAAGGAAATTTATATGAGACCATTACTATTGGGACACATGTATGGTTAAAAAGCAACCTAAGAACCCTTCACTATAATAATGGCGAATCCATTAAATTTGAATCTAATGATCAGCAATGGCAAATAACATCTGTTCCTGCTTGTTGTTATCTGAACAACAATACAACAATGATAAGTAGCTATGGCGTTATTTATAATCATTACGCATTGACTGACAGCAGAGGTATTGCACCTGTAGGCTGGCATGTTGCGACACAATTTGACTGGTTCGAATTACAAAATTACCTGATAGCCAATGGACATAATTATGATGGTACAACTTCAGGAAATAAAATTGCAAAATCGCTTGCAACTTCTACAGGTTGGGCAAGTTCATCCATGCAGGGAACGGTAGGTAATACCGATTATTCATCATACCGTAACAAAAGCGGGTTTTCAGCAACTCCCGGAGGTGGAAGATTTTATGATTATATGGGTGCTTATGATCCATCGGCAACTATGTCCACCTGGTGGACTTACAATTCAGACGCAAACGACTATGGTATTTGCTATTTTGTTAATTTCGAAGATGCGTCATTGCGAACAGCAAACCTCAATAAACGGAATGGATATTATGTGCGATGTGTAAAAAATTAAAACCAGGCTTTGACCAATTCATGATTTTCAAAAATTCTTGCATTAGCGTACATCCGGAATTTTTCCTGCGTACAAAAAAAGGCTGCTTAACATCAGAGTATTAAGTAGCCTTTTAGAGTATATTTACCTGTGTCTATTTGACTCATATGTCTTTTAATTCAGCGAGTTATACGAAATGCCGTTGTCATTACCCCTCAGTAACAGGCGAACCGTTTTGTTTTTTCAGGCATTTTATAGCTTTCCCAACGCGTAGCATTAAATTGCAGTAATCCCTTTTATTTCCAAAAAAACAGAATCCCGTCTTTGATTTGCCCACTGCCCAGTTGTGGTTCAATGCATTGTAATCGTCTATTTTTTTGATGCGTTATGTTATTTTGAAGCATAGAAATTCGTTTAAAATTCATTAAGCATCGAAATTTTTATTATGATTTTGTTTTAAGTTGCTGTAAATCAGAAATTTCTTATGTGGAGAAAATAAATCATTTTTTCCACATAACGTATTTAAATGACATGTAATTTAGCACCATTAAAAAAAATTAATCTTAAATATAAATCAGTATGAAACGAATTTACTCACTAGTCCTTTTTGTGTTATGTCTTTCCGGATTTTTGTCAGCACGCACCATGTATGTATCCACCACGGGGAATGATACAAATTCCGGTGCTGAAACGTCACCTTATCTTACTATTCAAAAAGCTGTTGATGTGGCTGTTGCCGGCGACATTATTTATGTTCGGGGTGGAACTTATATGTTGACCAAACGAATTAAAATTGAAAAAGCAGGAACAGAAGCTGCCCGGATTTGTCTTTGGGGCTATCCCGGCGAACGTGTTATACTTGACGGCTCGGCTGAAGTGGTTACTTCGGTGAATGAATTTAAACAGGCCCGCTGTATTTATGTAAATCATTTTGGCGATTATTGGCATTTTAAAAACATCGAATTGTGTAATGCAAAGGATAATGGCATGAAAATGGAAGGAAGTTACAATATCGTTGAAAATTGTAAGTTTCACGACAATAATGATACCGGTCTTCAAATCGGGATGTACAAAGATTTTTCAATTGAAGAAACTCAATCTTTCCCAATCAGCGGAGAGCCACAGTTTAATCCGAATTATGCTTATTGTAAACATAATCTGGTAATTAATTGCGATTCATGGTATAATTACGATAGCAAATCATTTAGTGGAAGCGATGATGGTGGCGATGCCGATGGTTTTGCATGTAAACTTTTTCCCGGTCCGGGAACTGAGTTTCACGGTTGCCGTGCCTGGAACAATTCAGACGATAACTGGGATATGTATATGGTTTATCATCCGATTTTGATTGAAAACTGCTGGAGCTGGAATGCCGGTAAAACATCTGCCGGAGTTGGCATTGGAAATGGAAATGGATTTAAACTGGGCGGTGGTGGAACTTCCGGTGGTGCAGCATTTGCACAATCTGTAGGAGCACATGTGGTTCATAATTGTGTGGCTTTTGATTGTCTCCACAAAGGTTTTGACCAGAATAATGCTTACGAAGCCATGTACATTTTCAATAATGTGTCGTTTGGTAACGAATACAATTATCGTTTTCCAACTGTATTCCAATATGGAACCATGTATATGAGAAATAATATAGGTTTTAAACCAACCGTATTGAATCATGAATTTTTATCGGTTGATAAAGCTGGTGCTCAGGTTCCGAATACTACATTCAACAGTTGGACAACTTTTGATGGATGCGATCCGTATAAAGATGGGAATAAAGTGAACGGTGTTGCAAAATTTGCACAAGACCAAACGTCTCAATTTAAGAGTTTGTCTTCCACATTATTTTTATCCGGTCGTCAGACAGATGGAAGTTTGCCGGATAATGATTTCTGTAAATTAATTGCAGGCAGTAAATTTATTAATGCAGGTGAAAATATTGAAAACTTCAGCCCGGCAGCTCACAGCCCAGGAGGATTAACTTTAGCTCCGATATCTATTCTTTACAATGATGGAAAAGCAGACATGGGTGCATATGAAACCGGTAATCCGACGACTGCACTACTTTCACTTACATCGGGAAAAGCCGATCAATTTGTATTTACAGGTGCAGCCATTGTTGAAACAATTTACAAATGGGGTGGTGCTGCAACAGATGTTACAGTAAGTAATTTGCCTTTAGGATTAACCGTGGTAAAAGATGCAACTGCAAAAACTGTTACAATCTCTGGAATTCCAACTGTAGAGGGAACTTATTCTGTTGTAAATGTTGGTGGAACAAACACAATTACCTTATCCGGACAAATAAAAATTTCGACAGTTGCGGCAGCGACAATGATATTAACCGAAGGCAAAGCCGTTCAGGAAGTATTCTTTGGAAATTCAATGGTTCAGACCGTATTTACCTGGGGTAGTGGTGCTACTGACGTGACTTATACCACTTTGCCCGGTGGAATTTTAGCCCTAAAAGATGCAACGGCCAAAACAGTTACATTTAATGGAATACCAACCGAAGATGGTGCATTTTCAGTAACTACAGTTGGAGGGATGGAAGGTTCGACCGTTTCGTTCAACTGCAATATCACCCGTGTATTACCTACCAAAATACTTACCGGTGACTGGTATCACATTCAGGATGCATATGAAAATATACCGGCTGATTTAAAAGGTGTAGTTTCAATTGTAAGTGGTACAGATACTGCAAATCCTACTGTTTTGAATCCTACTTATGTTGAAACTACGGGTTCTGCACCTGCAGGTTGTACCATAGGAGCAATAAATGTAGAAAGAAACGGTGGTAGTATTATCTGGAATTTGCCAAGTCTGGTTGAAATGAAAGCCAATATTCACTTCACAGGAACACGTACATTGAAAATTGAATCGACTATTGCCGGTGTTACTAAAACCTGGACTTCAGCCTCGTTGGCAAAGGCAACCATGACAAACTGGGATATGATGCTGGCAGCAGGATTGGAAGCAACCAAAAAACCAATTACAATTAAATTTATCAATACAGGAACAACCGGTGGAATTCGTATGTACGACTTCTATGTTAAAACTTATGATGTGCCATCAGCAGTTCCACAGGTGCAAGCTCAAAAAAACCTTTTCCCAATGAGCCAGACTGAATCGGGATTAATTGTTTATGGTGATATGGCTAATTTAAAAATTTATAATATCTCCGGTTCGATTGTATCACAATCAGTTTTCTCTCAGTTTGTTGATACACATAATCTGAATTCAGGTGTCTATATTGTTAAGATTACGGATAAAACCGGACGAACTGCAAATCAAAAATTTATCAAACGATAAAATGATTTACGATTTAAAATTTTAGATTTACGATTGGTTTGAAATGACTTTGAAAACGAGAAATTTAATTATATCACACAAATTCAATAAAATGCAATCGTAAATCAATGTCGTTTAGTTAGTTTTATTTCTTTGTGATACTTTGTGGCTTAGAGACTTTGTGGCAAAAAAATAACAGCCACTAAGTCACAAAAGCACTAAGGTTCACAAAGATTCCATTCAATGAAGACCCCTTAACTTAACAACATTGAACCGTAAATTTAAAAAAATTTAAAAATATGAAGAAAATTACATTTATTTTAGTGGGAATATTATGTTTTGTCAGTTTTGTTTCGGCTCAGTTTAGCGAAACATTTGAAACCGGAATGCCAACTTCAGCTCCTTCAACAGAAACCGCAGCCACGCTTGCTTCGGGAATTTGGAAACTAAACGGAGCTTTTGGAAAATCCGACAACGGAAGCAACCGACTGGCAATGAATACCAGCGGTTATGCCATAACTCCGGCAATTGATAAACCAACATCACTTAGTTTTAATCATCGTGGAAGTGGTAGTGGAAAAATTTTGACTGTGTATAAATCAACCGACAACGGTGCAAATTGGACTTCTATCGGAACAGCCACAGTAAATTCTGCATCGTCCTATGGTTCCAGCAATATGTCAATCGGTGAAGCCGGAACGAGAGGCGTTTTAATAAAATTTAGTTGTGGATCTGCAACTATTTATATTGACAATGTGGTAATTACAACTTCGCAGATGGGTGATGAACCGACAACACAGGCTTCTCTTTCGGCAAGTGAAGTAACAGGTTCCGCTATGAAAATCAATTTTACCAAAGGAAATGGTGCTGGTCGTTTGCTTGTTTATTCAAAAGGTGTTCCGGTTACATGGACTCCGGTTGATGGAACAGCATACCTTAATTTGCCCAAAGTGTTGGATACAAATATCATTGCTGCATATACAGGAAATGATGATAATGTGGTTATATCTGGTCTCGAAGCCGGGGAAACGTATTATTTTGCCGTTTTTGAATTCAATGGAACCAATGATAATACCAATTATCTGAGTTCAACTGTTGGAACGCTATCACAAAAAACTTCTGAAATTTCAAGCATTACGGTAAATCCGGGTGGAATTAATTTTGGCTCTGTAAAAATTGGTACTTTTTCTAAACGAAGTTTTACGATTTCTGCTAAATATCTGTTGCCAGCCAATGGAAATATATTGTTAGGAGATATAACTCTTAATGCCTCTTCTGATTTTCTGATTTCTACTTCGCCAACGAGTGGTTTTACTTCATCGCTTAACTTACCTTACACTGCAAATACGTTAGATGCAACGACTATTTATGTTCAGTTTTTGCCTACAGCTTTACAGTCATATAATTATAATCTGACATTGATAGGTGGTGGTGCTTCCACACAAATACAATTGCTCGGTACAGGTTCAAATACCGATGCCAAAACCTATTATATTGCTCCAACGGGTAGTGACTCGGGCGAAGGAACTTTCGACTCACCTTGGTACAACCTTCAAAAAGCGGTGAATGCTGTTGTTCCCGGCGATACTATTCTGCTTCGCGGCGGAACGTATTATCCGACGATGATGGCAGATGGAACAAAAACAACAGTTCGTATGTATGCAATAGGAACGGCTGCCAAATACATTACAGTTAAAAATTATCCGGGTGAATTGCCTATCCTGAATTTCAAAGATCAACCTAAGAAATTAGGAGTTCGTGGTATTCAATTAAATGGTAGTTACTGGCACTTATTTGGTCTCAATATCACACAAGCGGGCGATAATGCCATTAAATTAGAAGGAAATCACAATATTGTAGAAAGATGTACTTTCAGTTATAACGACGATACCGGCATTCAACTTGGGTTCGGACACGTATTTTCCGATACATGGCCGGGAATTTCATCGAATAATGGTACATATTGTTGTTACAATGATATCATCGATTGTGACTCCTATTTGAACTATGATGCAGATAGTAACGGCGGTGATGCCGATGGTTTTGCCTGCAAAATGCACAATGGTATTGGCAATCGTTTTATCCGTTGCCGTTCATTTGATAATTCGGATGATGGTTGGGATTTATATGAAACTGACTATGCTGTTAAAATCATTGACTGTTGGGCATGGGGTTCAGGTCGTGGCGAAAACTTTACCTGGGCTGGATCTTCAGGTTCGTTTGCAGGTAATGGAAATGGTATAAAAATGGGTGGAAACGGAACCGGTGGTTCTTCCGAAGGAATCCATGAAGCCTGGAATTGTGTGGCATTTAACTGTAATAAAACCGGTTCTGTAAAAGGCTTTGATCAGAATAGTCACAACGGTGGTGAAAAGCTGGTGAACTGTCTGGCATTTGGTTGCGGTTACGATTTTATGTTTGAAAAATCAGCAACCAATTGTGAGTATTACAACAATGTCTGTTTTGGAAATATTGAAATTGCAGGCGGTATCAATAGTAATAATGCCATGTTATCTGCTTCTGATAAAGCATGGACGAATGTAATTCGTGGTTTCGGAACTTCCGATTATGTAAGTTTGAGTGAAGACGATGCCAAAGCTCCACGTGGCGCAGATGGCAGCTTACCAACTAAATTTGCCCGTTTGAAAAGTGGAAGTGTGTTGTTAGATAAAGGGTTACCTTATAACATGCCTTATATTTCAGAATTTCCATTTTTAGCACAATCCATTTACGGTGCAGGACGTGATTTGGGACCATTCGAATTGGAGGAAGGGCAAATTCAAACCGGTTTGCAGGTAATAATGAATATGAATGCAAAATTGAGTCTCTCGGTTTTGCCAAATCCTTGCAAAACGGAAGCTGTTGTAAAATTCAGCACTGATAATTCAAGTCGGGCAACCATCAATATTTGTAATTTGAATGGTCAGATTATTTCAAAAGCCTACGAAGGTCAGGCTGATTCAGGTGTAGAATATTTTATTCCGGTTTCAGTTTCCTCACTTTCAAACGGCGCATACTTGTGTCAATTGATTGTTGGCAATCAAACCAAAACCAGTAAATTATTGGTTGTAAGATAATTATTTAATGAAACTCTTCATAAGGTTTAAACTTTGGAAGAGTTGTTTTTTATTTTATCGACATGAAAAAACGCATACTTCTTTTTCTGATTATTTCCGTCTCCTCTTTCGTTTCAGCCCGACAGTTATGGCTTTCGCCGACAGGAAACGATTCAAATAACGGATTAACTCTCGCAACGGCATGGCAATCGCCTTACACAGCTTTTGCAAAACTGGTTGCCGGTGATACACTTTGGGTAAAAGGTGGAACTTATATTGTCGATGCAACAGTGAAAGCCGCCAATCCCGCTACAAAAACTTCTCCTGTATTGGTTTCGGCCGTTCGGGGTGAAAAACCGGTTTTCGATTGTTCTTCTTTTCGTCATTATGGCAGCGAAAGTTCAACATATCGCGGCATGGATTTGCGACAAGCTTACTGGCGTGTGCGTGGAATTAAAATCTATAAAGCAGGTTACAATGGAATTATCATAGCCGGTGAAAACATAACGGTAGAAGGAATGATTGTTGAAGAATGTGGCATGGACGGTATTGCTCTGGCTGCCGGAGCTGTGAATGCTTATATTCTAAATTGCGATTCCTATCGAAATTGTAATGTTCAGGCTAATGCCGAAAATGGCGACGGTTTCGCAGCAAAAGAAGGAACCGGCACGGTTTTCCGTGGTTGTAGGGCTTGGGAAAATGCCGACGATGGATGGGATGTGTACGGTGGAGGTCAACCAATACTTGTGGATAGTTGCTGGTCCTATGGCAACGGTGTTAACTATTGGGCAGATATGATTAGCAGTTATCAGGGTGATGGAAACGGTTTCAAACTTGGTGGTGGTGGCGGTGTGGATGGAAATGCAGCTAATGTGGTTCTGAATAGTTTTGCTTTTGGAAATATTGGTAAAGGTTTCGATCAAAATCATAATTCGTGGGGAATAACGTGTATCAATTGTACCGGTTATAACAATGGCGGTTTGGGAAATTTCGCATTTCAGGAAGTGCCAACCATGGGAAAACACGTGATGATAAACAACCTTTCGTATGCAGGAACGGGACAACAAATTGCCGCAGGAAGCACCGAAACAACGAACAGTTGGAACCTTGGATTGTCGTTTACCGACGATATGTTTGAAAGTCTGAATGTGGCTGATTATAAAGTAGATCGTGACGATGATTACCGGTTGACCGATCCCCGAATTCAATCACTTTTTAAATTGAAAAGTACTAATCCTGCTATTGATAAGGGAACGGTTCAGACTTTTATTCGACTGAAACCGTATTTTGCGATTCCGTACAACGGTGCCAAACCTGATTTGGGAGCAAAAGAATTCGTTTCCGGTGCGTGGACTTATCCGACTCCGGACGAAACTCAGCCTGTTGATACCACTTCAACCGGTGGCGGTGCGGGTACAAGACCAACGGGAACTAAAACCATTATCGTAAATGTTGCAAGCCAATTCACCGTTAAAACGGCAACAACTTCAGCCGTTTGGGGCCCATTCTGCCTTGCTTCTGCCGAAAGTGCCGTGTTCGATTTTCAACCGGTTGGTTCGTCAAGCGGAGCAGCCATCATTGAATTCTCAAAAGACAACAAAACTTGGGAAGCGGTTGGTGCGCAAGCCAAAAACGGAAGTACAAGCTGGGTGACCGGAAAACTGATTGATCTGAGCGCCACCACAGCACCTTGGGGGCCAACCATGTATATTCGGTTCAATAACAACAGCACCAAAGATGTCAATATCAAAAATCTGGTAATTTCCGGAACACTTTACATCGTAAGTGCTGTAAATGAAATAAATGCAGATTTTGGAAAGATTGTTTCTGAAAAATTCTATAACTTGAATGGGCAGGAATTACTACCAGCTTTTCATGAAGTTTTGGTAATTAGACGTACCGTTTATGAATCGGGTAGAATAAAAGTGATCAAAATTTGGCAAAAATAATAATTAAAAATTTTGTATTATGAATAGACGTAAATTTTTAAGTGCTTCAGCAGTAAGTGCAGGTGGTGTTTTGTTGAGTAGCGTTATCCCCGGAGTTTTAAACGCTGAAAATAAGAGCAAGAAAAATGAATCTGGAAATAAAAAAACCAGAATAGCACTTATTGGAACCGGTTCGCGAGGTTCAAGTATGTGGGGAAAAATGGTACTTGATAATTATGGCGAATATGTTGAATATGTAGGACTTTGTGATAAAAATCCTGGGCGACTCGAAGCTGCTAAAAAATACATAGGTGTAACTTGCAAAACATACACTGATTTTGAATTGATGATGAGCGAATGTAAACCTGATGTGTTGATTGTTACCGTAAACGATTATCTTCATAATAAATATATTGTACGTGGAATGGAGTTGGGTTGCGATGTATTGACAGAAAAACCAATGACAACAGATGAGGTGAAATGTCAAGAAATTTTGGATGCACAAAAACGCACTGGGAAAAAATTGCTGGTTACCTTCAACTACCGCTATTCTCCTCATCGCGTTAAAATATGGGAATTAATAAATCAGGGGGAAATTGGCGAAATAACGTCAGTAGATTTTCACTGGTATCTGGATACAAGTCATGGAGCAGATTATTTTCGTCGCTGGCACAGGAAACGTGAATTCAGCGGTTCGCTTTGGGTGCATAAAGCTTCTCATCATTTCGATTTGCTGGGTTGGTGGCTGAATTCCGAGCCTGAAGAGGTTTTTGCCTTCGGTTCGTTGGATTTCTATGGAAAAAACGGAAAACAACGAGGAACAAATTGTCGTTCGTGCGATTTTAAAGATACTTGTCAGTTTTATTGGGACGTAAATAAAAATGAGTATTATAAAATGCTTTATACTGATAATGAACAATATGATGGATACTTGCGCGATGGTTGTGTGTTTAAAGATGATGTTGATATTTTCGATAAAATGTGTGCTTCTATAAAATACGCCAATGGAGTTCAGGTGGCGTATTCTGTGGTAACTTATTCACCGTATGAAGGTTACAGAATTGCATTTAATGGAACAAAAGGACGAATTGATGCATGGATTCAGGAAAGTAATCCTGTTTATGATGGAGGTTACGACGAAATAATGATTACTAAGAATTTCGGAAAAAGAAATTATGTTCGCATCCCTCAATCCGAAGGACACGGTGGTGGAGATTTATTGTTGCATGACAAAATCTGGAAGAAAATTAAAGAAGATCCGTATAATCAGGTAGCCAATATCCGCGATGGTGCTTTTGCAGTATTGACTGGAATTGCTGCCCGAAAAAGTTGTGATTCAGGACAAGTTGTAAAAATTGCAGATTTGACAAATCTTATACCTCAGGCAAAAAAGCCTTTGACTTAAATTTTCTTGAAAGAAATTCGAATTTGGTATGAGAAAATCACTGACAATACTGTTTTTATTCTTTTCTTTTTTTGTTTATTCTACCAATGAAATTATTGTTTCAAAAGATGGCAGTGGCAACTTCACAACAATTCAGGATGCTGTAAATTCTATCCCTGCGACCAATACCGAATGGAAAACCATTATTGTAAAAAATGGCATTTACGACGAACATGTGATGATAAAATCGAGTTTTGTGGCTCTGGTTGGCGAATCGCGAGCCGGAACGCACATTGAAAATAATCTTCCACGTGCGGTTTGGTATGCTGCAAATGGTACGAACACCGGAACCGGAGTTGTAAATGTTGCCACCAATATGCACGATGTGGTTATTGCGAATCTTTATATACGGAATACGTTCGAAGGTTCGGAAGATTACACCGAGGTAATTCGTACCGAAACCGGCACAACGAAAATCTGGGTAGTAAACTGCGATGTGCTTTGTTTGTGGAAAGATACGTTTGCGCCGTGGGGGAAAGCCGGTGGAATGTATTATGTTGCTGATTGTAATTTTCGTGGAAGTATCGATGCCTTTTGTCCGCGGGGTTACTGTTATGCTATCAATTGCCGTTTCACAGAAACCAAAAGCAGCAGCCCGATTTGGCACGAAGGTGTTGCCACCGAAGACCAGAAACTGATTGTTCAGGGTGGTTCTGTTCACAGTGAATACAACAAGCAGGTCAAATTGCAAAATAGTCAGAATTATGCCAAGTTTTATTACCTGGATGTTCAACTTTCGGATAGTATCGGTTCGCAGGGAGTAAGTGCGACTACTTATTTTTATGGAGTGAAAGGATTAGTCGGTTCAATGTGGTTTGCTGATAATCTGACACTTGCGAACCGAAAACTGATTGATGCTGCATGGACTTTTGATGGAAAATGGGATCCGGAAAGTGCCATGCCATCAGTTTTGCCATTTGCAGCGTTGCCGCAACCATACAACGGACGATATTCAGTTGCAGCGGGTGTTGCTACGCTGAAATGGATTGCCATGCGAAATGCTATTTCTCATAAAGTTTATTTTGGAACGACCGAACAACCCGAATCATTGGGCGAAACCACTTCCAATACAATCAATACAGGATCACTTGAAGCAAATAAAACCTATTACTGGCGGGTAAATACAGTGACCAATGCAGGCGAAATTCAGGGAACGCTTTGGCGTTTCACTACTTCCGATAATATTGATCCCGTAACACCTTCAACATTGACGTTGATTGGCAAAAACAATCAAACGGTGATTATCGGAGATGCGATGGAAACTTTTAAATATAAAATGGAAGGTGCAACTCAGTTTAAAACCACCGGTTTGCCAGCCGGTACGCAAGCTGTTTTGAATGCGGATTCCATACTAATTTCAGGAACGCCAACAGCGACAGGAACGTATGCTTTCACGGTAGAAACTACGGATGCATTGTCTAATGCAAAAGCAACCGGTACAATAGTTGTGAAAAATCCGGGTGATATTACACCCGATCCAACAAGTGATATTGATTATACTTCCACCAGATTATCAAAATATTCAGTTGCTCTTGATTGTAAAACTATGCCACAGGAACCTGCCTGGATAATTAAAACCGGAAGTGTAAGTTGGTTATCCGGAACAGGTTACAAATGGGGAAGCACATCGGCAGTTCTAACGGTGAAAGTAACCAATTGCTCCAAAATAGAATGTACATTTACCAACAGCAGCACTTCCCGACCAATTGTTGTTTCGGATGGTGGAAGTTCGAATGACAAGACCGCTTATCCATCGGCTGCAAATATAGAAACTGTAGTAATCTTTACTCCAAAATCGTTGACAGATGACGATATTACCTTTAAAACCAGCGGATCAAGCGGACTGTCCATTACAAAAATCACACTTTACGGAACTACGAGTGCCTTAAATGAAATTAATGCCGAAAGAAATTTCAACATAGAAAATGGCAAAGTCACCAGTGATGAAGTGTTTAGTATTTATAGTATTACCGGTGAGTTGGTTTTCTGTAAAATTATAACGGCTCAGTTAAACAAAGGAATTTATATTTTAAGAAATAACAAAAACAGTTTTAAGGTAATTGTTCTATAACCCAATCTCAAATGCATAATTCAAAATTCAACTGTTTTCTGTTTTTTATATTCGTTAGCTTATACTCATTTGCAGCTCAGAATTTGCCTTATTCGCAACGAATGGCAAATGCACAAATGACCCGAAGCGGAGCTCAGGTTACGTGGGATTATCCGAATGGACTTTTCGTGGAGTCGGTTTTGAAAGTGTATGCCATGTACGGTGGTAGCACTTATTACAATTATGCTCTCAATTATGCCAAAGCAACTGTGAATTCTTCCACCGGAAAGATAGGTACAAAATATAAATTTACGGATTACACACTCGATAATGTTAATCCGGGCATGTTTTTGCTGGATATTTACAACCGTGATGGTTCGACACAATATAAAATTGCGTTAGATACTTTGAAAAAACAATTGCAACGACAACCGCGAACTACTGATGGGGGTTTTTGGCACAAAGCTTCTTATCCGAATCAAATGTGGCTGGACGGTTTGTACATGGGTTCACGTTTTTATGCCGCTTACGAAAAAAAGTTTGACAACGGATTGAATTATGATGATGTGGTGAAGCAATTCACGCTGATTCATTCCAAAACGTATGATAACAGTTATCAACTGAATTATCATGCCTGGTCGGCCACACCGACAGATGCCAATTCATTCTGGTCAAAACAAGCTGATCCTTATAAAGGTTGTTCGCCCGAATTCTGGGCGCGTGGATTAGGTTGGTATGCGGCAGCATTGGTAGATGTGATTGAAATCCTTCCAACAGATTATGCAAAACGACAGAATCTGATTGACATTTTGAATCAGGTGGCAGCCGGAATTAAACGCTGGCAAGACCCTGTTTCTGGATGTTGGTATCAGTTGTTGCGGTATGATAATACGCTGGTTTCGAGCGGAACACATAATTATATTGAGGCTTCGGCTTCTTCCATGTTTACCTACGCCATCCTGAAAGCCGTTCGTTTGGGATTTATTTCCAAAGCCGATTATCAAATTGTCGGAACAAAAGCCTATCAGGGTTTGATTACTAATTTTATTACCGAAGATGTTTCCGGAAATTTATCTATTAATCAGATTTGCAGTTCAGCCGGATTAGGACCTGCATCCAACCTAACGCGTGATGGTTCAGTAAATTATTATTTGAACGGGAGTGATGCCGGTCTGAT
>JBBQMQ010000028.1:0-17224 GCA_038329115.1 Bacteroidales bacterium | reverse complement strand
TACCAATAAATTAAATGATATTTCCCGTTTTGCAGGTGAAATACAATATAAATGGAATGATTTATTGATTCAAGGTGAATATATAATGGGTATCGATAAATTGTATTCAGCATCGAAAGTTCCTGTTTTTGGCGGATGTGGTGGTATCATTGGTTTCGATACCAAACAAGCTGGCACTTACAATAAAAGTGGATTTTGGGGAATGGCTTCGTATATGACACCTTGGAAACTTGAACCTGTAGTGAAATTTGACAGTTGGAATTCCGACCACAGCATAGCAGGAAAACGCACCAATTACCTCACAGCTGGTATAAATTATTACGTAAACGATTATTCCCGTATTCAAATTAACTATGTAAATGTAGTCGAATCGAATCCAGTAGTCAATGATGCCATTATGGTTCAGTTTCAAGCAAAATTCTAATGGTAAATTAAATAGACGAAAAGTAAAAACAATCTTGAAGAAGAACCATCAAGTAATTTTAAATACGAAAACAAACCACTATGCCTTTCTTATTCCTCCGTCAGCTGACGGATTAGGGGGCAGATATAAAAAATGAAAAAAATGAAAAAAAATATTATAGTATTACTAATGCTCAGTTTAAGCATTGCAATTAATGCACAATTTATTAGTGTGGAAACTCTAGCAAAAACAATAAAAGAACCAGGGGTAGTGTTAATTGATGCTCGTCCTGCAGGTGATTATCTTAAAACGCATATCGATGGAGCTATCGGACTCGATGTTACTACTTTATGTAACAATACACCTGTTGAAGGAACCTTGAAGCCAGCTTCGGAATTAGCTGCCATACTTGGCAAAAACGGTGTTTCGGATAATAGTAAAATTGTAATTTATTGCAAAACAGGAGTAAACGCCGGTCGCATGTATTGGATTTTGAAGTATTTAGGCTGCGATGATGTAAGCATACTTGATGGACAAATGGATGCTTGGTTTGCAGCTCGTAAACCCATTACTAAAAATGCCAAGAAACTTGCAGCTACAACATTTAAACCCTCAGTTAATCAAGCAATTTTTGTCGATAAGGCTTATGTTAAGGCAAAATTATCATCGGCTGTGCTAATTGATTCACGCAAAAAGGAAGATTATGATGCTGGACACATTGGTAATGCTATAAACGTACCAAGCGAATCGCTTATTAACGTAGCAAAACTAAAACCTGCTGCCGACCTCACATCTTTATTATCAAAAGCACCAAAAGATAAAGAAATCATATTGTATTGTAAAACAGGCACTAGTGCAAGTTTTATGTATTTTGTGATGAAAGCGGTACTTAAATATCCAAATGTGAAGGTTTACGATGGCGCATACCTTGATTGGACTAATAAATAAAAGCAAACTATGATTAAGAAATTAGTTTTAATATCCTTGGTTTTCAGTTTTTTGGGATGTACGGGAAGAAGTTCAAAAGAATATACAACCGTAAAGGAAATGGTAGCAGATGCCAAAACAAAAGTTGAATATGTTTCTGCTTCCGAACTTAAGCAAGCGTTGGATGCACATAAGGCTGTTTATTTAGTTGATTGTCGCGAGAACAATGAATTTGATTCTGCCTGTATAAAAACTGCGATGAATATTCCTCGCGGTACACTTGAAAGTACAATATCCGAAAAAGCACCCAAACATCGCCAAACTGTATATATTTATTGCGATAATGGCGATCGTTCCACATTGGCAGCATTGGTTTTGCCACAGTTAAAATACGCCGATGTAAAAGTACTCGAAGGTGGATATAATGCATTCAAAATGAAGTTTCCAAACTTAGTTGAGAAAAATCCGGTTCGTGGAAATTCATCCTCAAAAGCTCCATCCAAACCTTCGGGTGGCTGTGGCGGATAATTCATTTACAATTTATTCATTTACAATTTAAATTTTCAACTATATATTTATGGCAAAAATGGTAATCGGACTTTCGTCCGGAAGTATTGATAAATTATTGGGTGCAGGTGTAATCATGAGTGGTGCAGCTGCCGACGATATGGAAATTGAGGTGTATGTGTTGCTCACCGCTGCACGTGCATTCATTAAAGGCAATGAAAACTTAGCAGATGCCTGGGTAGAATATCCACATCTCAAAGAAGAAATGCAAGCAAAAATGAAAGAAATCAACATGAGTTCGTGGATTGATTCTATGCGTGAGGTTAAGGAAATGACCGATACGAAAGTTTATATTTGCAGCTTAGCAGGCAAACTGTGGGGTGGTGAAAAATTAGAAGATTTCAACGATTTAGTAGATGGTTTTTCGGGAATTTTCCAATATGTTCAAGCAGCTCAAGAAGCCGATTTACATATAAGTTTGTAATTTTTTGACATTGCTCTGAGCCTGCTCCTGAATAACGACCTCAATATCAAAATGCCGTTGTATTGAAGGATATTTTTGTTTGAGCCTACCGATGCGTTCATATACTTTTTCGGCTTGTTTTACGCCACCTTTTTTGGTCAGACTGAGCTAAAAATGTATTGATAACTTACAATTATCATGTTTATACTCCCTTTTTGCCGTATTGTTAACTAGTTGTTTAATTGTTGAACGTGAAAAGCTGCAAGATGGGTTAAAACGATTGCATATCGCACAACCGTTTGTAATACCCATCGAGGGCAATTAATTCGTCGTGTTTGCCACGTTCCACAATTCTCCCTTCGTGAAGCACGCATATCTCGTCGGCACGTTTGATGGTGGACAACCTGTGTGCAACTACCAGTGTGGTACGGTTTAGCATCAGGTTTTCGAGCGCTTCCTGCACCATTTTTTCCGATTCGGTATCGAGTGCCGAGGTGGCTTCATCCAGAATCAGAATCGGAGGGTTTTTCAAAATAGCACGGGCAATACTTACCCGTTGGCGTTGTCCGCCTGATAGTTTGCTTCCACGGTCACCAATGGTCGATTCGTATCCGTTTTCGGTTGCCATAATAAAATCATGCGCATTGGCAATGCGGGCGGCTTCAATAACTTGTTCCAACGTGGCTGTTTCCACTCCGAAAGCAATGTTATTGAAAAAAGTATCGTTAAACAAAATGGCTTCCTGATTTACATTGCCCATTTGCGAACGAATATCGTGTGTTTTGATTTTCTTAATATTGACCCCATCAATCAGAATTTCGCCTTTTACCGGGTCGTAATAACGGGGCAATAAATCCACCAGCGTCGATTTTCCGGAACCTGATTGGCCCACCAGCGCCACGGTTTTTCCTTTGGGAACGGTCAGGTTAATATCCTGCAGCACCCATTCGTTCTGGTATTTGAAAAACAGATTTCTGAATTCAATCTTATCGGAAAACGGTTGCAATGTCTGTGGATTCTTAGGTTCTTTAATGGTGTTTTCGCTCATCAGAATTTTATCTACCCGTTCCAGCGATGCTAACCCTTTCTGAATGCTGTACGAAGCTTTCGATAAATCTTTGGCAGGAGCGATGATGCTGTAAAAAATGACGATATAGTAAATAAATCCGGCTGCTCCAATGCTGCTGTGGTTTTCCAGAATAAGCACACCGCCAAACCAAAGCAAAATAGCAATAACGATAGTACCGAGCAATTCGCTTACCGGATGTGCCAGATTATAACGCCGGTTGAGGCGCGTAAAGGTTTTGCGGAGTTTTTCATTTAAAATACTGAAACGCACTTCGAGTTTTCGCTCGGCATTAAACGCTTTTACCACACGCAGTCCGCTCAGTGTTTCTTCAATCTGCGAGAGCAATTCGCCGGTTTGTTCCTGTCCCAAGGTTGACCTACGTTTCAGCGATTTCCCAATTTTGCCGATTAACCAACCGCTAAATGGTAGCAAAACCAACACGAAAATGGTCAATTGCCAGCTCATGGCAAACATAACGCCCAGATAAATCAAAATCATAATCGGGTTTTTGAAAACCAGGTCTAGTGAACTCATGATGGAAGCTTCCACCTCGGATACATCGCCGGTCATGCGCGACATAATATCGCCTTTTCGTTCTTCGGTGAAAAATCCAATGGGAAGGCTGATGATTTTATGATAAAGCTGGTTGCGTAAGTCGCGTAAAACGCCTGTGCGAACGGGAATCATAAAATGAGAACCCAGATACCATGTCCCGGTTTTTAAAGCTGTCATCAGAATCAGAAATATGCCCAGATAAAGCAACGCCATAGTCGGACCAACCGATCCAATGGCTTGTTCTACGGCATAAAACAAATTGTTTTTTATAGCGGTAACAATTTCCTTTAACCCATCGCTCCAGCTCCAGACTTTGTATATCATGTCCACTTTCTGCAAGCCGAAAAGAATCTGCAACACGGGAATAATGGCTGCAAAGGAGAACAAGCTGAAAATCGTGGAAAGCAGATTAAACAGCAAGCTCAGAAAAACATATTTTTTATATGGCGGAATGAACCGTCTGAGAAGCGTTACAAATTTGAACATGGAATAGTAGGTAGTTTATAGTGGGTAGTTTATAGTGGTGCAACCCCAAATTTTTCGGGATTATTGAGCATGTACGATAAGAGCTTCCCAACTTCTTCATTAATTTCAATTCTTATTTCAATGTTGTTAAGTTAAGGATCTTCATTGAATGGAACCTTTGTGAACCTTTGTGTCTTAGTGGCTGTCATTTTTTTTGCCACAAAGACTCTAAGTCACAAAGTATCACAAAGAAATACACTAACTAAACGACATTGATTCTTATTTTATAATCTGTTTCGCTTATATATTTACATTTAAGGGAGAAATCAAGCCAAACTAAAGTCTCACTATTTTCGCCCAAACAATCAGTCATTTTTAGAAGAAAATGTTTGTGATAAGCTCCTCTTCCTGTAGGCTTCAGCTAAATTAGCACATACTGATCACGAAGATCTCCTTATCTGATCTGTTAATGAATATTTTTCCTCATGAGGAAATCCAATTGTTATATCAAAAATACAACAAGCCTGTTCAAATGCCTTCTTATAAGCCATTAGATCTCGAAAATCCTGATAGCTTTCTCCCATAATAAATATATACTATAAACTCCTAACTAACACAAATTACCAAATATGAAAAATGTATTATTTGTTAGTTTTGATTTTTGCTAAATATTTACAGAATAAGTCTTTAAGTCCCCTTATGGGGGATTTAGGGGGCTGCTATTGACTACCTACTATAAACTATCAGACTCCCGTATAATTCCGAGGTGTAATGCGTCTTAGTTCCTCTTTCACCGATTGGCTCACATCAAGCGTTTCTATAAAATCTCGAATTGATTTTTCAGTAATTCCTGCATTTGTGCGGGTTAGTTCTTTCAATGCTTCGTATGGCGACGGATAAGCTTCGCGGCGCAGAATGGTTTGAATTCCTTCGGCAACCACCGCCCATGTATTATCCAGATCACGGTAAATGGCCGTTTCGTTCAATAATAATTTACTCAATCCTTTCAAAATACTTTGTGTGGCAATCATCGTATGAGCAAACGGCACGCCCACATTGCGTAGCACGGTGCTGTCGGTTAAATCACGTTGTAATCGTGAAATAGGAAGTTTGGCGGCCAGGAATTCGAATGACGAATTGGCAATAGCCAGATTTCCTTCGGCATTTTCAAAATCAATCGGGTTCACTTTGTGAGGCATAGCCGATGAACCAACTTCACCTGCTTTAATCCGTTGTTTGAAATATTCCATCGACACATATGTCCAGATATCGCGACAAAAGTCAATCAAAATGGTGTTGATGCGCTTCATAGCATCGAACTGTGCCGCCAGATTATCGTAGTTAGATATTTGCGTTGTCCATAGTTCCCGTTCCAAACCAAGTTTCTCGGACACAAACTTATTCCCAAAGTTTTTCCAGTCAATAGCCGGATAAGCCACTGCGTGAGCATTGAAGTTTCCGGTTGCTCCACCAAATTTAGCTGAATTGGGCGTTTGTTTTAATACGGCAATTTGCTGGTTCAAACGGTTTACAAAGACCATTATTTCTTTTCCCAAACGGGTTGGTGAAGCCGGTTGTCCGTGCGTTTTAGCCAACATGGATACATCGCGCCATTCGTCAACCAAATGCGATAAAACCTTCAAAACCTCATCCATTTCAGGAAAATAAACATTTTTCAATGCATCTTTTATTGAGTAGGGAACGGCTGTATTATTGATATCCTGCGATGTAAGGCCGAAGTGAATAAATTCTTTGAATGGTTGCAGATTCAACAAATCAAATTTTTCTTTTACAAAATATTCAATTGCTTTTACATCGTGATTGGTTACATTTTCAATTTCCTTTATTTTTAGCGCATCCACTTCGGAAAATTCAGTATAAAGGACACGAAGCTTCGGATAAACCGATGTGGGAACCTGTGCCAGTTGTTTCAGTGGAATTTCGCAGAGTGCGATAAAATATTCAACTTCCACCAATACGCGGTAACGCATTAGGGCAAATTCTGAAAAGTAAGCTGCATAAGCTTCTGTTTTTGAACGATAACGTCCATCAACAGGTGAGATGGCAGTAAGAAGGGATAAATTCATGTTGATTTGTAGTTTGTAATTTACAATTTGTGCTCCATCAATAACAATTTATATTGAACTTTGGAATAACAAACTGCAAAAAATGAAGATGCAAAGTTAATCAATTCTGTCGGATTAGAAAAGTTTGAGTTACTCACTTGCATCACTGATTCTTTTTCCCTACTTTTGTTTCAAATATTGATATTTAAATCAGATTTTTGGCGGTATCAACAAATCGGTTGAAGCTGAAAAACACGATAACCACCCATGAGATACATTAAAATACATAAAGAAGGGCGCTTGATTTTGGGATCATTACTGGTGATTTTATTTGCCCTGAATTCATATATTTATATCCATTTCCCGTTACCGGCTTTGGCTGTAAATCTCATTATTTCAGCGTTATTGCTTTTCTTTTTCGCATATTTCTTTCGTAATCCGCCCCGCAAAGTTTATATTGATGATGCAAGTTTAGTTGTTGCTCCTGCCGATGGAACTATAGTGGCGGTAGAACCTACTGACGAATTAGAATATTTTGGCGATAAACGCATTCAGGTTTCCATATTTATGTCCGTTTTTAATGTACATGCCAATTGGTATCCAATAAAAGGAACAATTGTGAAATCGGTTCATCACGGTGGTCGTCACATGGCGGCTTTTCTGCCAAAATCAAGCTCCGAAAATGAACGATCCACTGTCGTTATAGAATCGCTCGGAAAAACACAGATTCTGGTTCGCCAGATTGCCGGTGCGCTTGCGCGTCGGATTGTGACCTACGCTCATCCCGGAAAAGAATGTCATTTAAATGAACATTTGGGATTTATAAAATTCGGCTCGCGCGTGGATATTTATTTTCCGCTCGATACAGAAATTTTCGTTCAGGTTGGTGATTCAACCACCGGGAACGAAACCATTATTGCCCGCTTAAACGAAGATTAAATGACCATTGAACAGGCGCAAAATCAGGTAGACGAATGGATTAAAACCTATGGCGTTCGATATTTTGGCGAATTGACCAATATGGCTATTCTCACTGAAGAAGTGGGCGAACTGGCGCGGATTATGGTACGGACTTACGGCGAACAATCATTCAAAGATTCTGACGAAAAAGCCAGTCTTGCCGACGAAATGGCCGATGTGCTCTGGGTTTTGATTTGCATGGCTAACCAAACCGGCGTAAATCTCACAGAAGCTTTTGAAAAAAACATGCAAAAGAAAACAGATCGGGATAAAACCCGACATTTGGAGAATAAAAAATTGAAGCCCCCTAAATCCCCCGATGGGGGACATTAAGACGCTCTCTCTCTAAATAATAAACACGACAATTAAATCAAACAATTAAATACTCCTAACTCAATCATATTAGCAAAATTACTATTCTAAAGTCCCCAAATACTTTTTTCCTTAGTCCTTCTCTTTAAGGAGAAGGTGTCCGCCAGTTGGCGGACGGAAGAGGTCGGGGGATTTAGGGGACTAATCTTTGGGGGATTTAGGGGGCTAAAAATTTTATTATGAACAAATTTGAAGAACTTTTCAATCAATACAATTGCAATTTAAACGATGAAGCCGTTAAACAAGATATAACCACTATTTTGACAGCACATTATGCCGAAAATGACAATAAAGAAGTTTACAAACAATGTCTGAACCAGATTGATTTGACATCGCTGAATGGAACCGACACGCATGCGGAAATCATTTCGATGGTAGAAAAGATAAACGGTTTTAAAGTTGCATTTCCACATTTACCAAATGTAGGGGCTATTTGTATATATCCGGCTTTAGTGCCGGTGGTAAAGGAACATTTGACCGAAAATATCGGAATTGCTGCGGTTTCAGCCGGATTTCCCGCTTCGCAAACATTCATCGAAGTGAAAATTGCTGAAACAGCCATGTGTGTAATGGAAGGTGCTACCGAGATTGATGTGGTTATTTCTATCGGTAAATTTTTGGAAGAAAACTACGAAGAAGTTTATGAAGAATTATCGGAAATAAAATCGTCATGCCGTGAGGCACATTTAAAAGTGATTTTGGAAACAGGAGCTCTACAAACCGCGACGAATATTAAAAAAGCATCTATCCTGGCTATGGCTGCGGGTGCTGATTTTATCAAAACATCAACCGGAAAAATTCCTGTTGCAGCCACGCTTGAAGCTACGTATGTAATGTGTCAGGCCATAAAAGAATGGAATGCAAAAACGGGAGTAAAAGTTAGTTACAAACCTGCAGGAGGAATTGTAACAACCGAAGATGCGGTAAAACATTATACATTGGTGAAAGAAATTCTCGGAAATGAGTGGTTAAATAATACCCGATTCCGCTTTGGAGCAAGTCGCCTGGCAAATAATTTGCTAAGTTCAATTGAAGGAAAAGACGTGAAATATTTTTAATCAGAAGTCACGCGAAGCAGCATATTCAGCACACAAAATAAGCGATTTTTTTACTTCGCTATCAGCAAAGCCATTGAGTTCTTCGATGGCTTTGTTTTTAAATACTTCCATTTGGGATAAAGCGTAGTCTACACCACCGCTTTCGTGAGCAAAGCGGGTTATAGCCTGAATATTTTCAGGAGAAAAGTCTTTAGTATTGATCCACGTCATCACGTTTTCTTTTTCTTCGCTTTCTGAATTCATTAAACCATAAATCAACGGCAAAGTCACTTTTCCATCCCGAATGTCATTCCCGGTCGGTTTTCCAATCTGAATATTTTCGTAATAATCAAAAATATCATCTTTAATCTGGAAAGAAATTCCAAGATATTCTCCAAAATTACGTAAATGATGTAACGCCGTTTCACTGGCATTTACCGATAAGCCGCCAACTTCAGAGCAGGTTGAAAACAACAAAGCGGTTTTTTTTCTGATAATCTTAAAATAGTTTTCTTCGGAAGTTTTTGATATTCGGGCATTTATTAGCTGTAGCAATTCACCATCCGACAATTGCATGCCAATATTAGCCATAGCTTTCAAAATCGGCAAATTATCCGTTTTGGCAGCACATCCAAGTGCTTTTGATAATATGTAGTCGCCCGAAAGAATGGCAATTTTATTAGTCCAACGCGCATTTACCGACGGTTTTCCACGACGTTCCAGCGTATCATCCACCACATCATCATGAATTAAACTGGCTGTGTGCAAAAGCTCTAATGAAATTGCTCCGTCAATTGTCGTTTGATTTGTTTCGCCACACAGTTTTGCAGATAGAATCACCAACATAGGGCGTAGCTGTTTACCGCTCTTTTGAAGTACATATTCATTCACGCTCAATAACAATGGATTATCTGTACTCAACGCCGTTGCAAATGTTTTTTGAAACAATTGCATCTCTTTCAGAATAGGTTGTCGGATAGATTCTATAAAGTCCATTTGAACATTCATATTGGTGTACGGTGCAAAAGTAAACATTTTTGTCGTTTGATTAACTTTTTGAGATAATATCTGTGTAAATTTTAATTACTTTTACAGTCATTTTTAGTTGAACGCTACCAATATCAGGTAATGATACTTTAAACAAGAATACAAGTTAAAATGTTTAGGAGAGAAATAAGACGTTTTATAATCTCAGAATTTTAACTCAATTTCGGTCTTTATGCATTCACCAAGTACGGATTATTATGAAAAAACTTTTTCTTATTGATGCTTATGCCATCATTTACCGCGCATACTATGCTTTTATCCGCAATCCGCGTTTTAACTCAAAAGGGCTAAATACGTCGGCGATTTTCGGATTTGTAAATACGCTTGAAGATATCTTGAAGCGCGAAAAACCGACTCATATTGCTGTGGCATTTGACCCCAAGGGAAAAACATTCCGCCACGAAGCCTACGAACAATACAAAGCCCAGCGCGAAGCCACTCCCGAAGATATTCGGTTGGCAGTTCCGATCATCAAAAACCTGATAAAAGCGTATAATATTCCCGCACTCGAAGTTGCTGGTTTTGAAGCTGACGATGTGATTGGAACGGTTGCCAAACAAGCAGAACGCGAAGGTTTTGAAGTGTTTATGCTCACTCCCGATAAAGATTACGGGCAACTGGTTTCCGATCATATTTTCATGTACCGGCCAAAACACACCGGTGGTTTTGAAGTAATGGGGCCTGCTGAAGTAAAAGCAAAATACGAACTGGATAGCCACGAACAGGTTATCGATTTGCTTGGCTTAATGGGCGATGCTTCCGACAACATTCCCGGTTGTCCCGGAGTTGGTGAAAAAACGGCGGTGAAGCTTCTGCAACAATTCGGAAGCATTGATAATCTGCTTTTACACACCGATGAACTGAAGGGTGCTTTGAAAACTAAAATTGAGGAAAATAAAGAACTGATAATTTTCTCCCGTTTCCTGGCAACCATTAAAATTGATGTGCCGATTGTGTTCGATGAAAAAAGTCTGGAACTGGAACCGAGAAACGAACCGGAACTGAAAGCTTTGTTTGATGAATTGGAATTCAGGACTATGTCTTCAAAAATGGGTAATCCATTTACTTCACTTCCTCTTGACCAACCAGTTTCAACAATTACTTTTGCAAAACCGAACCATCACGGGCAAATGTCATTGTTTGACTCGCCCGTTGAGCCAGTACCTGCAAAGATCCATGTTGAAAATAAAAGTAAGAATGTTGGTGAACTTCAGTTTACAGAGGAAGAAGTACCCACAACAGGATTAAGAAGCATTAGAAACACACCGCACAACTATGTATTGATTGACACAAAAGTCAAAAGAGCCGATTTAATTTCCAGACTTTTTATGCAAAAATCAGTTTGTTTTGATACCGAAACAACCGGACTCGATATGTTTAATGATGATTTGGTGGGAATGTCATTTAGCTATGTAGTCGGGGAAGCATATTATGTTTCTTTACCCGAAAACAAAGTTGAAGCTACAGAAATTGTTCACGAATTTAAAGCGTTTTTTCAAAATGACCGGATTGAAAAGATTGGTCAGAATATCAAATTTGATTTGCTCATGTTGAAACAATACGGTGTTGAACTGAAAGGAAAACTTTTCGACACCATGATTGCACATTATGTTGTTCAACCGGAATTAAGACACGGAATGGATTATCTGGCAGAGATTTACCTCAATTATCGAACTATTCATTTTGAAGATATTGTTACCACAAAAGGAAAAAACGCAACTGATATTCGTTCTGTAGATATTAATAAACTCTGTGATTATGCCGCTGAAGATGCTGACATAACATTTAGGCTCAAACAGGTTCTTGAACAGGAACTAAAAAAGAATGAAGTTGAAAAACTTTATTATGAAATTGAAATGCCACTTATGAGAGTGCTGGCTACCATGGAACATACCGGTGTTCGCATTGATGGAGAGGCATTGAATCAGAGTTCTGTCATTCTCACCAACGAAATGATAAATCTTGAAAAGGAAATTCATGAAATTGCCGGTTTTGCTTTTAATGTTAGTTCACCCATGCAGGTTGGCGAAATTCTTTTCGACAGACTAAAATTAGACGATAAAGCAAAGAAAACAAAGACCGGTCAATATTCCACTTCGGAAGATGTGCTGGAAAAAATTCGTTCAAAACATCCGATTATCGAAAAAATTCTCGATTACCGCGGCTTAAAGAAATTATTGAGCACCTATATAGATGCCTTGCCTCAATTGATAAATTCAAAAACAGGAAAAGTTCATACTTCTTATAATCAAACGGTTGCGGTGACAGGTCGGTTGAGCTCCACCAACCCAAACCTTCAAAACATTCCAATACGTGATGCGCAGGGAAAAGAAATACGAAAGGTTTTTATTCCCGACGAAGGTGGTATATTTCTGAGCGTGGATTATTCTCAGATCGAATTACGCATTATGGCACACCTGAGCGGTGATGCCAATATGATGGATGCATTCAATAATGGTCTTGATATTCACAGCGCTACAGCTGCTAAAATATTTAATATTCCATTGGATCAGGTGACTTCGGATATGAGAAGGAAAGCAAAAACGGCCAATTTCGGAATTATTTATGGGATATCGGCTTATGGACTTTCC
Source organism: Bacteroidales bacterium (assembly GCA_038329115.1). Taxonomy (GTDB): domain Bacteria; phylum Bacteroidota; class Bacteroidia; order Bacteroidales; family Paludibacteraceae; genus Paludibacter. The sequence goes on along the minus strand of JBBQMQ010000028.1, from coordinate 4,762 downwards.
GATCGGCTTGGGATTTCTAAAATTGAAGCAAAAGAATTTATTGATGGATATTTCGCTACTTATCCCGATGTGAAAAAATATATGAGTACAAGTATTAACCATGCTAAAACAGCAGGATTTGTTGAAACCTTGTTTGGTCGTAAACGGACCCTTCCTGATATCAATTCTCAAAACAGCATTGTGCGTGGTTTTGCCGAACGTAACGCCATCAATGCACCCATTCAGGGAACAGCAGCCGATATTATTAAAATCGCCATGATTAAGATTCAAAACCGGCTTGAACTTGAAAAATTCGAAGCAAAAATGACCATGCAAGTACATGATGAGTTGAATTTTACAGTTCCAAAAAGCGAACTAGTAAAGGTTAGAACTTTGGTTATTGAAGAAATGGAGCATGCTATCCAACTTCGTGTGCCATTAATTGCCGATTGTGGAGCAGGTGCTAACTGGTTGGAAGCTCATTAATCTGAATTATATTAAAAATGCGAGACTGTATCTTTTTCGATACAGTCTCTTTTATTTTGTGCTAAATAAGCCTCTTATTGTTATAAATTGTAATATCTTTTTCATTTATTAAGATTAATGATTTGTAAACCATTCTCTTCATGTCAGTTAAGGATCAGGGCAAGAATAGACCTTTCTGTTTAATTATCAATTGATTAAATCAGTATTTTTGTATTAATATTTTTTAATACATATATTTTTCTTTAATTTAAACGTTTGTATATAAACTATATAACTATATTTTAAAGCTGTTTTTAATTCATTTTTATTTATAACAGTTCTAAATTGCGTGTCTGAATGCTACTTGAATTATAGCATTCATTTTTTTACAATATATTTGCAGAAATATTTCTTTAATAATGAGAGTCAACACCAAAATACGATACGGATTAAGAACAATTATTGAAATTGCCACTTCGACTGAACCGAATGGTGTTTTGCAAAAGGACATCGCAAAAAGCCAGCATATTTCTCTAAAATATTTAGATCCTATCATATCAGCTCTTAAATTAAAAGGATTGATTATTAACTCAAAGGGAAGAGGGAGTGGTTATAGACTGACAAAGGATCCGAAAGACATAACGATGTATGATATTTATACTGCTTTTGAACAAATTGTTATCATAGAGTGTATTAATAATCTTGGATATTGTGACAGATCCTTGCACGATTGTAAGGGAAGAAACTACTGGAACGAGTTTAGAAATGACTTTATTAGCATATTGACCAAAAAAAGTCTTGAACAAATAATTGCTGAAACTTATTATGAGTGTAAAGATTTAGAATTGGCACTCGAGATAAAATAAACAATTTGACTTACAGGTTGTTATATTTTTTAATTAGTCATGCTACCATTGTTATAGGATTAATAACATTTAAGAAATTTAAAAACACAGCAAATTTTTATTTTTTTCAACGAGCACACTACATAAACTATAGCATTTATATTATAACAAACAATTTGAATTATTGACCAGAAATAAAACAAAAACATTATGATTAAAAAACAATTTTCAAAATTTAATATTGCGCTTATATTTAGCATAATACTATTTACATGTACTGAAGTTAGTGCTCAAACTCTCAAAATAAATCCAAAGACTTTTAGCATGACCATTTATGGAACTACAAATGTCCACAACTTCGATAGTAAAGTAACACAAGCAACCGGCGAATTGGTAATGGCAAACTCTAAGCAAGTAAAGTCGTTTGTAGTTGAGATTCCGGTAAAAGGGATTAAAAGCAAGGAAAAGCTGATGGACACAAAAACTTACGAAGCTTTTGACGCTGACAAAAATCCAAAAATCACTTTTAAATCAACAGATTTAAATTCATTAACTGTAAATGGTAATGATATAAGTGTAAGTATTAACGGTAACATGACACTTGCCGGAGTTACCCGAAAAGTTACAATTGTAACTACTGGTAAAATTGTAAAGCCCGGAGTTTATGAATTTAAAGGAAGCATTTCTTTGAAAATGACTGATTATAAAATGAGTCCTCCAACTGCCATGTTGGGCATGATGAAAGTTGGTGATGCTATTACATTAAAATATGATGTAACGTTTGAAGGTCCAGCTATAAATTGAAAAAAATAATAAATTCGTATAAATATTTTTTGAATAACAAACAACAAAACGTAATTAAAATGAAGAGATCTATTTTAACAGTAGCAGCTGCGCTATTAGTAAGCAGCACAATGTTTGGTCAGTTTCGCCCAACCGACAGAACTGGTATCAATGTTTTTGACAGCAAAAAAGCTGAAACTGAATTTACAGGCGTAAAAACAACTTTTGGTGGTGGATTTACCCAATCTTACCAAATGCTAAATCACAGTAACGCAAGGTCAAATGATGTTGCAACAGTAACACCAGTAGTATTAAATCCGACTACTACGGTTAATATTTCGGATTATGCACATCAAAGATTCGTTGGCGGTGTTGATCAAAATGTTTTAATCCCTTTAGTTGGTGGATTCAATCTTGCAAGTGCCAATTTGATGATTAACACGCAGTTGGCTGATGGAGTTGCTTTAAACATGGAATTATATCTTGCTTCACGTCATCACAATGAGACTTGGGTAAAAGGTGGTTATATCCAATTTGACAAAATTCCTTTCTTGAAACTTGATTTAATTGACAACATTATGAAATACACCACAATTAAAGTGGGTCAAATGGAAGTTAACTATGGTGATGCGCATTTCCGCCGCTCAGATGGTGGAAATTCGATTTATAATCCATTTATTGAAAACTATATTATGGACGAATTTGCAACTGAAGTTGGTGCTGAAGCAGACGTGAATTACAACGGTATTGTTGGAGTTCTTGGTATGACGTCTGGTAAATTAAATAGCAATATAGTTGAAGGAGTACCAGTTGTAGGTGCAACAGACGGTATTCACAAACCAGCTTTTTTAGGCAAGTTAGGTTATGACAAACAATTTACAGAAGATTTACGGGTTCGTTTGACTGGTTCGGTATATTATACAGAAGGGTCTTTAGGTCAAACATTATTTGGTGGAGACCGTACAGGTTCTCATTATTTTGGAATTATGGAATATGCAGCTCCAAACAAAGATGTGCCTTTTACTGGTCGTGTTAATCCAGGTTTTGGAGACAAAGTAACAACCTTAATGGGTAACTTGTTTGTAAAATTTCATGGCCTAGAATGGTTCTCAACTGTTGAATCTGCTAATGGTAGAGCAAAAGATGAAATCACAGGCGAACGTAATGCTACTCAACTTGCAACTGATTTAGTTTATCGTTTTGGAAAAGATGAAAACTTCTGGGTTGGTGTACGCTACAATACATTGAGCGCTACATTACCTAAAACTTCTGCTGTTGCTGCTGTTGCACCTAGTGCAATTACTTTGGCCCAACAAGTAACACATAAAGGTGAAACTACTGCAGTTGCTGCTTTGACTCCATATAGTGTTGGTGTTGACCGCTTGGCAGTTAGTGCTGGTTGGTTTGTAACTAAAAATGTTATGGCTAAGTTAGAGTACACTAATCAAAATTACGATTATGCAAATGCTCCATTAAGTATTTTAAACGGAGGTAATTTCAATGGTTTAGTACTGGAAGCAGTAGTTGGTTTCTAATCTGATAAACAATTAATTAATAAATTTTCAAACCGGTAAGAACTTGTTTCGTACCGGTTTGTTTGTCTTTATTAGATAGACTTTTGAAACATGAGAAAAATCCATTTGATATTACTGTTGATGTTTTATGTCATCCTGCCTGTATTATCGCAAGTAACTGTGAATGTTGATCTTCACAATAGTAGTTATATTGCAATAAATGGATCATCTAATGTATTGTCTTTTAAATTATTTCAAAAAGGTGAAGATTTGACAAATAAAAATTTCACGTTCACAGCCACTCAGAACCAAAACCGGATTTATATTAGTCAAAATCAACTTTCAATAAAGGTAAGCAAATTCAATTCTGACAACAGAATGGCGTTACGTGATTTTTTAAAGCTGATAAAATCTGTTGATTACCCTAATCTGTTAGTTCAATTAAATTATTTTGAATCAATTTCAGGGTCAGATAAAGTCCATTTTTCAAAAGGAAATGCTTCTGTAAATATAACAATTACCGGAATTACAAAGCAGTTTGATATACCCATAACTTCAAATCAGGAAGGAGATATATATTCCGTAGATGGAAGAAAGAATATAAGTATTCGCGATTTTGGACTTAAACCACCTGTAGAAATGCTTGGGTTAATTAAGGTTAGTGAGTGGATAGATATTAGATTTCACCTGATTGGTAAAGTAAGTGTACGTAAGGGCTTAGCAGCAAGACTATAAATTTCAGGATTCTTTTCTGAGGTTAGCTTAGAGGCGTTTAGACATGACAAAAAAGCCCTTTTCCGATTGGAAAAGGGCTTCTGTATTTTTTACAAGAAGCAGATTAAGCTAATTTGTTTACGTAAACAGCTAACTTCGATTTTAAGTTGCCTGCTTTGTTCTTGTGGATAATGTTGCGTTTTGCTAATTTGTCAAGCATTGCACTGATTTTTGGTAACATTTCAGCGGCAGTAGCTTTTTCAGTAGTTGCACGTAAGTTACGAACAGCGTTACGTGCAGTTTTTGCATAATAACGGTTGTGCAATTTTTTCTTGTCAGTCTGACGGATTCTTTTAATTGATGATTTATGATTTGCCATCTCAATCTTAATTTTAGTCTTTTAAATTTTTTATACTTTTGTAGTCCCTAGGGGAGTCGAACCCCTCTTTCCAGGATGAAAAC
>JBBQMQ010000027.1:0-17577 GCA_038329115.1 Bacteroidales bacterium | reverse complement strand
TAGAGGGAAATATAACGGTGGGCAATCTGAAAAATTTCGTTGACAACAATGGACTTTATGTTTACAATTCAGAGGATGAAACAACTTTTCGAACCGGTGCCACTGTTTTCTATCCAATATTTAAACAAATCACTTCGTTTTTCAATTATACATACGACATTAAACATATTTCAGACAATAATACAAACTATAATCAACATTCATTCTCAGGAGGATTAATATGGAAAATCTAAAAAAAATTGCGTTATTATTCTTGTTTATCACACTCTTTATGCAAGTTGGAGCTCAAAATCAATCGGTTATTCAAGCAGCATTTACCAAAAGTTACGAATCGGAACAGGCAGGAAAATATGCAGCTGCTATCAACGATTTGAAACCAGTCTACAAATCAGATAGTTATTTTCTGAATATCCGCTTGGGCTGGCTTAATTATCTTGCCAAACAATATTCCGAATCAATAAAGTATTATAACCTCGCCATTACATTGAAGCCTTATGCCATTGAAGCCCGTTTTGGGTGTGTAAAACCGTTGAGTGCAAGTGAGAATTGGGAAAATGTAAAGGTTCAATACCTTGAAATACTGAAAATTGATCCGCAAAACACTGTTGCAAATTATTGGATGGGAGTAATGTACTACAATAAAAAAAGCTTTTCTGCTGCAGAAAAGTTGTTTGAAAAAGTGGTTAACCTCTACCCGCTCGACTACGATTCCATTAATATGCTTGCGTGGACTAAACTTAATCTTGGTAAATCGTCCGATGCCAAAGTGCTATTCTTTCAAGCATTAGTTATTCGTCCCAATGATAGTTCGGCATTGGCCGGGTTAAAGCAGATTAAATAAAAACCTAATATCAATAACCTATTGATTCACAGTGCAACTGGAATTCTTTGTTTTTTTTTGTATTTATTAAAAAACTGAGAATCTACTTTATATCGTACTCACCTTATTTCATTTATTTTGTCAACTTCAAATTTGCTTTTGCAAAATAATCATTTAAATAATCAAAAATGAAAAAACTAATTTTATCGATTGTTGTGCTGGCATTTGTCAGTTTAAGTATTTCTGCTCAAAAGAGCAAAAACGTTCCAGAAAATATCAAAAAAGCTTTTAATCAAAAATTTGCAAAAGCAACTGATGTTAAATGGGGTATGGAAAACAAAACAGAATGGGAAGCCGAATTCAAATTGGATGGGAAAGAAATTTCAGCTAATTATGATTTACAGGGCAAATGGTTGGAGACAGAATATAAAATAACTATTGAAGAAATTCCTACAATCATTAAATCAAGCATTGAAAAAAACAACGCTGGATGCAAAATTAAATCTGCAGATGTATCAGAAACCCCAAAAGCCAAAGTGTACGAAGTGATGATACTAAAAGGAAAAAAGAGTGTTGAAGTAATTATGGATGAAAAAGGAAAAGTAGTAAAAGAATAATCCGAATTCATAATTAAAACAATTTAGTTGCGCTTATTTTTCCTAAATTTGTACCGCTAAAAAAGAAGACAGGAATGAAAGTCCTGACATCAAGATAAACTCTTGTTTGTCAGGTCTTTTATTTGATTTATTTATCTACTTTATCATTTTTAATGAAAACAATTTTAATTGCTCTCTTTGTCATTTTCGGTTTTCAATATGGAATATCTGCTGAAATGGATGGTACGGGAAGTATCAAAGGAAATATTTCGGAAAAAAACGCCGGTACATATCTGGAATTCGCCACCGTTGTAGTTAAAGATATTCAGGACTCAACCAGTATTCATGGCGGCGTTACAGATAAAAACGGGACTTTTTTTATCGGTAATTTACCTTATGGTCAATATAAATTAAGCTATAGTTTTATCGGTTTTGATAAAATAGATTTGCCGATAATTTCTATCAATTCAAAACAACGAAATGTTGATTTGGGCAAGTTATTTATCGTTGAAACGAGCAAATCGCTTGATCAGGTTGAAGTTGTAGGTCAGAAATCAACTTTTGTGAACTCCATCGACCGGAAAACATTCAATGTTGGTCAGGATATAATGAGTAAATCCGGATCTGTCAGTGATTTAATGCAAAATATTCCCTCCGTGCAGGTGGATGTAGATGGGAATGTAAACTTGCGTGGTTCCGGAAACGTGACTATTTTGATTGATGGAAAACCTTCGAGTATGATGAAAATGAATGCAGCCGCAGCTCTCCAACAAATGCCGGCAAATTCAATCGATAAAATTGAAATAATCACCAATCCTTCAGCGAAATATAAACCGGATGGCACTGCCGGAATTATTAATATCGTATTGAAAAAAGATAAAAGTCTTGGATTTAACGGGAATGTAACTGCAAATGTAGGGAATGAAAATCGCTGGAATGTAAATGCAGCAGCCAATTACAATCCCGGAAAATTAAATATTTTCGGAAGTTTGGGAATTCGTCGTGATAGTCGAACCCGTATTTCCGATTCGAAATCAACGGCTTTTGATTCATTGCATTTAGCGAGTTATTCAAGCACTTACGCGGTTGGAAATGCCCGTCCGATATATTATCTGGGAAATGCAGGCTTTGATTACAAATTGAACGATAAGAACAAATTTGGGGCGTCGGTTAATTACAATTACAGGTATCAGGAACAAAATGATCATTCGGTTTATTCACTCAAAGACAACTCTTTGCATTTGATTGATGATTATGACCGGGATCGCTATCTGCCCGAAGTAGAATCTGATCTGGAAATAAATGCTTTTTACAAACATACTTTCAATAAAGAAGGTCACGAATTAAATATTGATTATACTTCGTCCACTGCGTACGAAAATGAAGATAATTATTACACAAATACATACCGGATACCTGTGCGACCAATAGGTAAAGACAATATGTTTTATCACCATGTCAATGTTGAATCGCAATTTTCAGTTGAATATTCGTTACCTGTGTCAAAAGACAGCAAATTCGAAGCAGGATATTTGTTAGAAACCTTTAACAACAATTTAAACCTTTTGCGTGATACGTTGGTAGACCTGATTTCGAACACATGGAAAAATGATGTAACCCGCTCAAACCGGTTTATCCGTTCCGATGACAATCACGTTTTGTATGCTACTTATGAAATGGAGATCGGTAAATTCGGATTTTTGGCGGGAATACGGGGAGAACAAACTTTCTGTAATTCCAATCTGGTTACACTCGATTCGATTATTAAAAACCAATATACACGCTTATACCCTACCCTGCATCTTTCGTACAAATTGACCGATTTGCATGAATTACAACTAAACTACAGTCATCGTATCCGCAGACCCGACGATGAAGAGCTGAATCCATTTCCCGAATATCAGGATATGAATAATCTCCGTGCCGGAAATCCTAATCTATTGCCGGAAGATATTCATTCTTTTGAGTTTGGCTATCAGTTTAAAAAAGAAGCAATCACCTTACTTTCAACGCTTTATTACCGCAGCAAATATAATTCAATTACCTACATAACCAAAAGTCTCGGGAATGGGGTTTTTATGTCGACACTCGAAAATCTTGATAAAAATCAATCGGCAGGATTGGAATTAATTTTCACGACTACAATCGAGAAACTAGCTACTATCAATCTGGCAACCAATACTTTTTATAATACAATCGATGCTTCGGCTTTGGGTTACAGCAGCAACAAGTCCAATATATCATGGTCGGGAAACGGAAATATAAGTATTAATCTGACCAAAAGCACTTTCTGGCAGATTAATTCAAATTATACAGCCGAAACCTTAACGCCACAGGGAAAAAGATTACCGGCATTTGTAATGAATACCGGCTTAAAACAGGAACTTTTCAAGCGTAAAGCAACGCTAATTCTGACTGTTTCAGATATATTTAACACAAACCGCAACAGCTATATTCTTGATACACCCGATTTGTACCGTTCGGAAATGCGCAAAAGAAGCTCACAAACTATTTATTTAGGCTTTAGCTATAATTTTGGAAGTACTCCTAAAAAGCCGAAAGATAATGCCATAAAATATGATAATCAGCTTTAGATGCAATAGTTTGAAATGTAATCTGATAAGTTTGGTGTAACTTTTTTTCTCGATTATAGCAGAATAATATACATTTAAAGTCAAATAATGCACTTGTTATATAGCAATAAACATTAATTTTGGAATCTGAAAAGTATCAATCATTCGGAACGTTCATTTTTAAATTTTCGCAACCATGAAAACAAAATTCTTAATTTCTACCTTGCTCCTATCGGTTACCTTGCTTCCGGCATTCGGTTTAAATCTGAAAGTTACTAATCCTAACAAATCGGAAGTAAGAAATGCCCCGGTGGTGGTTACTTTAGATACATTCAAAGAAATTCCGGCAGCTAAACGTACCGATCTTGCAGTATTTGTAGCAGGTAAACAAATCAGCAGCCAACTCGACGATTTGAATAAAGATGGAATTCCGGATGAATTGGTTTTTCTACTCGATTTGAAAGGTGGACAAACGCAGCCCGTTACTGTGAAAATCATTTCAGAAAGTCAGCGTGAGAATTTTCCTACCGAAGTATATGCTGACCTGATTACAAAATCGAAAGATGGCAAAATGGAATTTGTAAAAGAAATGTCGTCGACCAAAAACGATATGTATAATAAAATGCATCATCACGGTGTAGCATTCGAATCGACTCTCATAGCTTACCGCATTTATTTCGACAACAAAAGTACTGTTGATTTATACGGTAAAAAGAAGCAACAACTGGAATTGTCAACAACGGGATGGTATCCTACCGACGAACAAGCAGCAGCGGGTTATGGTGACGACGTATTACGTGTTTTTGATGCGGTGGGAGTTGGAACAGTGAAAGGTTGGAACGGCACAAAGGGCACCCACATTGATAAATTTGATAAACGAACGCAACGCATTGTGGCTACCGGAAAACTCCGCACCGTGGTGGAAAGTGAAGTGGAAGGCTGGCAATACGAAGGCAAGAAAATAAACATGACAGTTCGTTATATTCTGTATGCCCGCCATCGCGATGGTATTTGTGAAATACGTGCAAATGAAGATATTGCCAATCTGGCTACGGGCGTTGAAACAATTTCAGGCGGTCCAACGATGACTGATAATAAAGGTTTGGTAGGTTCGTGGGGTATTGATTTTCCTGTAACCGACACCGTGAAATACGAAAAACAAACGGTGGGATTAGGTGTATTTGTTCCACAAAAATTAGTAAACAAACAAACTGTAGAAGGTTTAAACAATCTTATTTTAATGCCTTATCACAAAGGTGAAACCCTGCGTTTTTACTTTACAGCAGCTGCCCGCAAAGAAGAAAAAGATCCATTCACTTCTTCTGAACAATTTTTTGCTTACCTCAAAAACTGGGGAGCAGCCTTGCAACCGGTAGTGGTTAGATAAAACAAAAGACCATCACCCTATAAAGTGATGGCCTTTTGTAAATTAAGCCAAAAATTTTATTTCATTGGCTTTTCTTCTTTCATTTCTTTCTCTTTCTTAGTTTCCGTTGAAGTCTTTTTCACTTCTTTTTTTTCAACCAATGCCATACCACATTTCGGGCATTTACCGGATTTGTTCATTGCCACTTCGGAATGCATGGGGCAGGTGTAAACAGGTGCTGCCTTTTTTGTTGTGGTTTTAGTGGTAGTTTTTTCAGTCGTTTTTTTTACATCAGTTTGTCCGGTAACGGTTGACCCTGCAAAAAACAATCCCATCACAAGAATCACGGGGAAAAAAAATTTTGTTTTCATAGAAGTTATTTTTTTTGATTAGTTCTATTAAAACAATTGAAGGAAATAATAGTTTTGAGCTTCCATCAGTTTTTAAAAAAGATTTGGATATCAATAGAAATAATACCTTCTGGTGTCTGAATTTTCCATAAGAAATTCATTTTTGCTCTGTTTTTCCTTTTGCGGAAATGTTCTTAGGGTGTAGCTAAAGGGCAGCAAAAACGAATGGAAAATTATAATAATTTCACTAAAATGTGATAGATATGTGTCAAAATTTATTACTTTTGTGTGCATTTTGTTGATACTACTACTTATTTAACAGTTCTGGTTACGGAATCTGTTTGTACTGGTTATTTCTTCGCTAATATTGCCCCCAAAAAAACGATCACACATTTAAAATATATTCTTATGGAAATATTCGTTATTTTCTTGCAAGCTGTTGTTATATCATTTTTTATTGCAGCAGTAATTTGGGTCATCAATCAGGTTTTATCAATACGAAAAAATAAACATTAAAATTTGCATAGGATATGAATTTCACAGATTTCTTTCAGCAATTTCAAGGAATTGCGACAATGTTCTCTTCTGATATTACCGTTTCAATAACCCGCATTTTTCTTATTATCCTGGGGATAATGTTGATGTATCTGGGTAAAAAAGGAGTTTTGGAAGCTCTTCTTATGATTCCAATGGGTTTAGGTATGGCCACTATAAATGCTTCGTTGATGTTTTTACCTCCGGGTATTCCCGGTGGATTTCTTGAAAATGGAACCATACAGGGAACGTTGTTTCTCGATTCAATGGTAACCGATACAAACCAACTATTTGCCTTGCTTCAGATTGATTTTTTGCAACCCATATATGTATTTACTTTCAGCAATGGACTTATTGCCTGTTTCGTTTTTATGGGGATAGGATCTTTGCTTGACATTGGATTTCTATTGCAACGTCCCTTTACAAGCATGCTGCTCGCCTTGTGTGCCGAATTGGGAACTTTTGTGACTGTACCTATTGCTCAGGCTATGGGGCTAACGGCTAAAGAAGCTGCTTCTATAGCTATGGTAGGAGGTGCGGACGGGCCAATGGTTTTATTTACGTCTTTATCGTTAGCAAAACATTTGTTTGTGCCAATTACTGTAGTTGCTTATTTATATTTAGGATTAACCTATGGAGGGTATCCTTATCTTATCCGACTATTAATTCCAAAGAAACTAAGAGCCATCAAGATTGACAAATCAAATGAAAAGCCCAAAAGAGCCATCTCGGCATCTACAAAGCTTGCTGCAGCTGCGATATTGTGTGTGGTACTTTGCTTGCTTTTCCCCGTTGCTTCACCATTATTCTTCTCTTTATTTCTTGGAATATCCATTAAGGAAGCAAAGCTGACGCACATCCATGAATTTATTAGCGGCCCTCTTCTATACGGTTCAACCTTTTTCCTTGGTTTGACATTAGGTGTTCTTTGCGAAGCACATTTATTGCTCGACCCACGCATTCTCAAATTATTGGTGCTGGGAATATTGGCTTTACTGTTTTCGGGTATAGGTGGTATTGGTGGAGGTTATATAATGTATTTTATCAAAAAGGGAAATTTCAATCCTACAATTGGTATTGCAGGTGTAAGTTGTGTGCCATCAACTGCTAAAGTTGCGCAAAAAGAAGTTACAAAAGCGAACCCTAACAGTATGATTCTGCCCGAAGCATTGGGTGCAAATATATGTGGAGTTATTACATCTGCAATTATTGCTGGTCTGTATATTAATTTTTTCAGTAAATAAGTTGATTTGAAAGGTGGTTGACAGCCGGTTTCTCAAAATATCATCTTAAAATAAATAAAAGAATAGAACCTGTCTTTGGTTAGATAGGTTCTTTTCATTTTTATAAACCTGTTATCTTTTCGTATTTATACAATTATCCAATCGCTAGAAACGAGAAAATAGAATTTAATTAAAGATCCCAAAACCCCTTCGGCACTATGGTGGTTTTTTTTGGGGGGGGTGTTATCTCTCCCACTTATTCTAACAACATTCTGAGTATTTTTTCTTTGATGCGTCAAGCGGACTAAAGCCGCTGGACGCTCACTCTACCGATTCATCATACTCGGTTTCCCTGCCAATTGTGCTGCTGCATCCACGCTGAACGTTCCATCGGTTACAATTTCTTCGCCCTCGTTTAAGCCTCCGAGTACCACATAACTATTGCCAAGCATAGGGCCAAGCTCTATTTCTCGCATTTTGAAATTGATTTCTTGAGTGTCGGGCTGCTTTACATACACGATAGAGCGTTTGCCTGTCCACAATACTGCCGAACGGGGAATAACAAGTTTGTCTTTGAACTCGTTCAGATTGGCTTTCACCACGCCGGTGGCAAACATTTCGGGTTTCAACTTTCCACCGCCATTACTCACTTCCACGCGCACTTTTGCCACACGATTTACCGGATCAATCACCGGATCGATAAACTGAATGTTGGCAGAGAAACTTGTTCCTGGCAATGCCTGCAACGTAAACGAAACGATATTGCCAACTTTCAGAAACGGCAAATCGCTTTCGTATGCATCGAACAGCACCCAAACACTCGAAAGATTAGCCACGTCGAACAACACGCTTCCCTCGGAAACATGGTCGCCGGTAGCAACACGCTTCGCAGTCACAATTCCGGACGTATTGGAATAGACTTCAAAATCCGTTTTCACCTTACCCGATTTTTCTATTTGCATAATCTGATTCTCAGTCAGCATCCATTGCATCAGCTTTTGCATGGCTGCCTGGTAAATATCAGGTTGCGTTTGTTTGCTTTTAGCCGCTTCAATCAATTCCTGTTGTGCCGTAATCAAATCTGGAGAATAAATCATCGCTAAAAGTTGCCCTTTACGAACCGGTTCGCCCGTAAAGTTAACAAATAGTTTTTCAATGCGGCCACCAATATGCGCCACCTGATTTTGCAATAATCGTTCGTCGGCCTGAACTTTTCCATAAAGCCGGACTTCTTTCACCGGTTTTTGGTGGCTTACTACCGACGTGGAAACATTGGCAAGTTCCATAGCTTCTTTTGAGAAAACCACAGCATTTGAATCTGTTTTTGCTACTGAATTTTGATTCAAAAGAATTAAATCCATACCACAAATGGGACATTTACCCGGATGATCTAAATGAATCTGTGGATGCATGGAACAAGTCCAGATTTGTTTTTTCGTCTCTAAAGTTGCTTTTTGTTCACTCGCAGTTTTATTATTGGAATGAAAAAGCAACCAGCCCAGAAACAGTCCGGCAAGGACTAAGAGAAGGCCCCTAAACCATAATTTGCCCCCTAACCCCCTAAAGGGGGAACTAATATTACTTTTGCCTCCTATATTTTTTTTATCTTTATTCATTTTACCTTTATTTTATTCGTTTAATTATCATCACTAATATTTCTTATTCCCCCTTTAGGGAGTTAGGGGGCAGTTCATTGGTTATCAACCGTTTTATCCATGCTTCTGCTTTATTGAAATCCACAATAGCTTCTACCTGCTTCAAGTCATAATCGAGCAATTGCTGACGAATACGCAAAATATCAGTCAGGCTGGAAGCCGAAGATGAAAACGTTTTAATAGAAATATCTAACGATTTCCCTGCCAATTGACTCTGACTATCGTACAATTTCATACGCCGTTGGGCATCATAGTAAAGCTGTAAAGCTTCGTAGTACTCGGTCTGCAATGCATTGACCGTAGCCTGATAGTTTTGCTCCGAAGCTGTTTTCAAAAAGCGGGTTTCCGCTTGCATGGCTTTATATTTCTTTCGATAAACAGGCAAAGTCACTGTCAGCATAGGCATAATCATATCCTGACCGTTCATAGCCGAAGTGGACATTTCGCTTTTGCTAATCACTGAATAATTTACGCCCACTCCCACCATCGGCAGTCCCATTTGTTTCTGCATTTTGGTTCGTGCAGTCAGTGACTGTTGTTCGTATTGTAACATGCCCAACATTGGATTTCGGGTAAACATCGAATCATTAACTGATAAATAACTTATATCCAACGGTTCAGTTGGCAATATCTTTGTCACAACAACAGGCGTTTTCTGTGGACGGTTCAGCAAACTATTGAAACGTGCCACCACCACTTGTTCTTCATTCTTCAACAAAGCAATATTGTTTTCCAGGTCGCCTGTTTCAATCTGAATCTGATATACACCCGCCAATCCTGTACCACCTGCAGATGAACTCATTGGACTCGTCGAAGTGAAAGATTCCGTTGAAGTGGATTTTCCCTGATTTCCACCCATTACATTCATGCCCGAAGAATTTGAAGGAATTGAATTATTTCCACCTGACATTTTACTTCCTGACACAGCAGAACCACCACCGACAGAACCGGACCTGTACTTCACTAAGGTAAGACGCTCAATGGTATTCATAAGTTCCACGTTCTTTTCAGAAATGCTGATATTCTGCCGGACTTTGTACAAATCAAACCAGGTACGCTGCACATCATAATAAACCTGCAACTTAGCATCCCGAAACAATTCGTATTTACCTTTTGCCATCAGGCTCATTTCGTCTTTGGCATTTTTGATAACGCCAAACCACGGAAACATTTGCATCAGCTTAATATCCGCCACCTGATTACCGCTGATTAACTCCATTGGACTCAGAAAAACACCCATTTCCAATTGTGGATTGGGCAAACTGCCTACCTGCGGAACTTTTTGCAACGCTGCCTGATATTCATTGTAACGCTGCAAAACGGTTGGGTTATTTTTTGTAGCCATTTCAAGGTAATTCATCAAGGAATCCTGAGAATATGCAGAAATGCCGACGACAAAAAACACTATATATAAAATTAGTCTTTTCATTTTTACTTTTTATTATTAGCTCACGGAATACACTGATTTGACTGAATAACACAGTATCTTTTCTAGTTTAATTCCGTATTTTCCGTGTTATCTGTGTGCTGAATTTACAGTATGTTCTCTCCACATAGCCTGAAACAACGGCACCACATAAATGGTCATGACCTGAATAATCATTCCCCCAAAAGTAGGAATAGCCATGGGCACCATAATGTCAGCCCCTTTTCCGGTGGAAGTAAGAACGGGCAGCAGAGCAATAACCGCCACAGCCGTTGTCATCATAGCCGGACGCACCCGCTTTTTACCGGCTTCAATCACCGCTTCACGCACTTCGTGTACCGTCTTGGGTTTCTTGTCTTCAAACACCTGATGAATGTACGTTCCCATAATCACACCGTCGTTGGTGGCAATTCCAAACAAGGCGATAAATCCAACCCAGACCGCCACACTCAGATTTATCGGATGCATTTGGAACAAATCGCGCAGGTTCATTCCTGCAATGGAAAAGTTCAGAAACCAATCCTGCCCGTACAGCCACAGCATGATAAATCCGCCAGCAAATGCCACAAACACACCTGAGAAATGGATAAACGAAGCTGTCACCGTTTTGAACTGGAAGTACAACAAAAGCAAAATCAGCAGCAAACTAATCGGAATCACGATGGACAAACGTTCGGTAGCCCGAATCTCATTCTCGTAGTTTCCTGCAAACTTATAGGTCACGCCGGTAGGCAATTTCAATTCACCCGAATCCAACTTTTTCTTCAGGATATCGGATGCTTCATTCACTACATCCACTTCGGCTTTGCTTTCCACTTTGTCGAAAATGACATAACCCACCAAAAATGTATTCTCGGTCTTAATCATTTGCGCACCGCGCGTATAATTTATATCGGCCAGCTCGCTCAATGGAATTTGCGTTCCGTTCATCGCCGGAATCAGAATGCGCTTGATGTCCTCCGGATTATCGCGCAGTTCCCGGGCATACCGCACCCGCATCGGAAAACGTTCGCGCCCTTCCACCGAAGTGCTCAGTACCATGCCACCCATAGCTACTTGCAGAATTTCCTGCACATCGCTCACCGTCATTCCATATCGCGCCATATTTTCGCGATTGAGCTTTATTTCCAGATAAGGTGCACCCACCGCACGGTCGTAAAACACCGACGAGCCTTTGACGGACGGAACGTGTTTCAATGCTTTTTCGAACTGCATGCCGGCTTTTTCAATCGATTCCAAATCCGGTCCGTAGACTTTTAATCCCATCGGCGCACGCATTCCGGTAGAAAGCATCACCAATCGCGTTTCAATGGGCTGTAGTTTCGGCGCAGAAGTCAAGCCGGGAATATCGGTCACCTTCACGATTTCATTCCAGATATCGTTCGGCTTTTTGATGTGTGACCGCCACTGACGGAAATACTCACCTTTGTCCGACTGAATCAAACTATCGGACGGAATAGCACGAAAAGTTTCTGTTGAGGCATTGAACGTTTTTCCATTTTTCAACAGAAATGCACCTTCATTATCCACTTTAAAACGTTCCCGATGTCCTTCTTCGTTCAGAATATATTCCGGGCGATAGTTGATTGTATTTTCGAACATCTGTACCGGAGCAGGATCGAGCGCCGAGTTCACACGTCCCCATTTACCTACAGCCACTTCCACTTCGGGAATAGATCCCAGTCGTTTATCCAGCGTTTCGATATATTGTAGGTTCTTCTCGATGCTCGAATGCGGCATACTGGTTGGCATGAGCAGGTACGAACCTTCGTTGAGTGATGGCATAAACTCTTTGCCCGTTCCGGGAAATGCTTTTGCAGGTGCTTTCCACCCTATCTTTTCAAAACCTGTAGCTATCGGTCCGAATAGTTTATCGAAACCCTGCCACACCAACAATCCAAAGAGTAAAGTAAATGCAGGTAGAAGCAGGAATTTCCATTTATGAATTAATGCCCAACGCAGAATAGGTTCGTAGAAATGCACCATCGTCATTAATGCACCCAGAATAACCGCAACGATTCCCGCCACAAACAGGAAGTTGACCAATAAACTGTTGTGAGCACCCAGCGGCAACCATTCCATCGACAGATAATACATAGCCACCAAAACAGTTATAGCAATATTGATGTAGTTCGGATATTCTTTTCGTTCCTTCGGCCAACGGTAATCCTGCAGGTTATTTATTCCCACAGCCACCAATGCCAACGCCGGCCACACCTGCCAAATAGCAACAAACAATACTCCGGCAGCGATTAAAGCTCCATTGAAATAACGACGAATTTTCTTTGTATCCATCCTGATATCAAAAACAATATGCACCAAAGTCGGCAACACCACGATACCGAGAATAAAGGCCGACAACAAGGCAAATGTTTTGGTAAATGCCAAGGGGTGGAACAGTTTTCCTTCGGCTGCTTCCATAGCAAACACCGGCAGAAAGCTGACAATGGTAGTGGCAATGGAAGTCACCACCGCAGCACGTACCTCGGTTGTGGCAAGGTAAATAACGTCCATCAACTTTTTGCCACGAATGCCTTTATTTTCTGGCATTTCCAGATGTCGCAGAATATTCTCGACATCCACAATCCCAATGTCCACCATTACCCCAATGGCAATGGCAATACCGGACAAGGCCACGATATTGGCATCTACATGGAAGAAATGCATCAGAATAAAAGTCATCAACACACCCAGCGGCAACAATCCGGCAACAATCACCGAAGCCCGAAGATTGAGCACCAATACAATGATAACAATAATACTAATCAGAATTTCGTGCGACAGCGCCGATTCGAGCGTTCCGATGGTTTCTTTTATCAAGCCGGTACGGTCGTAAAAAGGTACAACAGTTACTTTGGAGACAGTTCCATCGGGCAAGGTTTTTTGCGGCAATCCGGCTTCTATTTCTTTTATCTTGGCTTTTACATTGCCAATCACTTCCATTGGATTGGAACCATAACGGGCAACTACCACCGCTCCCACTGCTTCGCTTCCGGCTTTGTCCAGTCCACCACGACGGGTAGCAGGGCCAAAGGAAGTCCGCGCCACATCTTTGATGCGAACGGGAATATTATTCCGCACCGAAACGACTGAATTATCCAGATCATCCAGACTTTTCACATAACCCAAACCCCTGATAATGTATTCCACATTATTGAGTTCCACGGTTTCGGCACCAATATCGAGGTTGCTTTTGCGGACGGCATTCATCACATCCATTACCGAAACACCAAAAGCTTTCAATGCTTCGGGATTTACATCCACCTGATATTCCTTGGTAAAACCGCCCACCGAAGCTACTTCCGAAACACCCTCGGCAGCCGACAGACTGTATTTTACATAGAAATCCTGAATGGTACGTAATTCCTGCGGATTCCAACCGCCATTCGGCTTCCCTGTTTTCGGATCGCGCCCTTCGAGTGTGTACCAGAAAATCTGACCAAGCGCGGTTGCATCAGGACCTAACGAAGGTTGAACACCTTGTGGCAATGTTCCGGCAGGTAGCGAATTCAGTTTTTCCAGAATGCGCGACCGACTCCAGTAAAACTCCACATTATCTTTGAAAATAATGTAGATAAACGACATGCCGAACATGGACGTGCTCCGAATGGTTTTCACCCCCGGAATGCCCAGCAAAGCGGAAGTTAGTGGATAGCTGATCTGATCCTGAATATCTTTGGGCGAGCGACCCATCCATTCGGTAGAAACAATTTGCTGGTTGTCACCAATATCCGGAATAGCATCCACCGGAATCGGATCACGGGGAATCATCCCCGTTTTCCAATTGAACGGCGAATACGTAATTCCCATCACCACGAAGGCAATCAGAAAGATAAAGGTAATCAGCCGGTGCTCGAGAAAATATTTGACGAGTTTGTTAAACATGCCCCCCGAACTGCCCCCCGACCCCCTAAAGGGGGAGTCTGCCCCTAACCCCTGAAGGGGGACTGAATTAGTTTCGTCTGGTATATTCTTTTCTTTATTCATTTTAATGTCTTGCTGTAATAATCAATACTAATATTTGTCCCCCTTTAGGAAGTTAGGGGGCTATCTACATTTTCATTCCACAACCCATCATCATTTTGCCCTTCTTCTTTGCTCCGGCTTCCTTTTTCACCATATCCATACCACATTTTGGACATTTACCAGGTTTATCAGAAACAACTTCAGGGTGCATTGGACAAGTATATTCTACTTTTACTACTTCCTTTTTCACCAAGTCCATACCACATTTTGGACATGTTCCTGGCTTATCCGAAATTACTTCGGAATGCATAGAACACGTGTAAACAACTTTTACAGTATCATTCTTTTCAGAATTATTTTGAGCTGTTGTAGTTATCACGGCAAATACAGCCAGTATTGATATCAATATTAACTTTTTCATTTTGTCTGTTTTCTAATTAGTTGTAAATACCATTATGATAGGTTTGATGGGTTAAATGCAATTGATGCATCGTTTTAAAATATCCGTTCATCATAGTAGTATCGCCTCGTAGTACACTACTCATCATGCCATCATCTATCATTCCACCACGCATCATACTACCGGGAGTATAATTATTCATCATATAACCGCCTTTATACATTTCGGCACCAAACATATCATAGTGATTGGCAAACAATGAATCGTTGTGATGATAAAGTTTGTCGTATTTAATACAAGTTGCATTGTTCTTCTTAACCGTAGCAAGGTTAAAAGCCATAACTAATGAATCATTATATCCTTTCGAAAGGTCAAGAGCAATTTTTGTATTACTTATTTCTGCATTGATTGCCGAAAGATTCACTTTTGCACTGCTGTCGGTTGTACAACTTGCAAACAAAACCACAGTAGCTACTACAATGATTCCTAATACGAAAATTTGTTTTTTCATTTTGTTTTTTGTTTTAAAAAATAATATTACAATTAAATTATTATTTATTGACGAATTAGCACATTCGCTAATTCGCCTTATAAACAATTTAGATTATCTGTACTTACAGCAGCTAGGCAACGCATTGTAAACCTTTGCTTCTGCTCTAAACAAAGGAGTATCGTGACCTACATCAGCAATTTTCTTTTGAATATCGACAGACCGTACTTTCGAAGGATCATAAGTAAAAGTCAGCATTTTTGTTTTTTGATTCCAGTCAGCTTTGCTTACTCCTTCTACTTTGGCAGCTTTTTCAATACGCGCTTTACAGCTTTCGCAGTTACCGGAAACTTTGATTACTTCGGTTTTTGGAGTAGACATTTTTGAATGATCTTTCATTTGTGCAAAAGAAGTTGCACTGAAAGTTACAGCTAATACAGCTGCTAAAAATAATTTTAGAGTTTTCATTTTGTTTGAGTTTGATGACCCCAAATCCGTCAGTTGACGGACTTAAAGACCAAGTTTATAATAAATAATTGGAATAAATAAAATGATGAGTTGCTTCATTGATGATAAAAATCAATAAAGAAACTGCGTCTTAAAGCCCCTTAAGGGGTTTGGGGTCAAATCAGGAATACACAAATGTCGGGGAGGCTGACAGCACTGGCAATATAGTTTCCCGGTGGCTGGACATTTGTGTTAGTTGAAGAAGTAGTACTTACAAGTAAACTTCCAATATTTTCAGGAACATTGAACACCTGAAGCAAATGCAAATCAGGTTTGCTCAACTCCAAGGTTGAAGGATTGTAATTTGTATCAACCGCGAAATCAGCAATATGGTCTTTGCAACAACTTTCCTCAGAAATACTCTTTTCTTTTGAGTTCGATGGCTTTGGCATTTCCATGCCACAACTGGCTTTCTGTTCAGACAACGACCATTTTACGGCTGCCAATTCTCCACCACAAATATGTGTTGCAAACGAAAGATGCATGCCCGAAAGCACAATCACCGCAGCAAATAATATGGAGAATAGTTTTTTCATTTACAGTTGTAACGTAATAACCCGTGAAAAGTTTGTGCAAATGTAGAATAAAAATTAATCTGCAAATGAAAATCACGTGTTAATGTTTCGTAATGGACGGAATTTATGAAATGTTTATTGCTGGAATAAGTTACTTATTTGTTGTCTTAAACAATCTGTTCAGCTTAAAAAAAATGCTCTTTGAAATGTTGCAAATAAGGTTCTGAACAGTCGCTTCACTATATTTTCTTAATATCGGTTTTATTTAGCTCTTTTGTTTTAATTTTTCCAAACGATTCATATTCAACAATAAGCATTTTTTCTTTGATTTCTTTTACGGTAGCTTTTATATAAGAATTGGTGGAGAAATTATAGAACATTATTTTATCACCAATATTAAATTCACCATTCATCGATTTAACGGTTATACTATTTTTATTTTCAGGAGTTTTAATGATAACTTCGGTAGAAATATTTGTATTTGTGATCGAAGTCGAAGTCTGATTTAAAACAGCGGAAGTGTTAGCTGTTACCGGTTCACCATTTCTATGAAAAGTATTGTTTATATCGGTTATTATTTCCTCAATACATTGTTTTGTTGACAATGAAAGTGATTCAACCATGTTTGAAACAAAATCGGATCTTAATTTTTGGGTATTACCTTGCACGAAAGGTTGTGTGCGTTTTATCGGATACGTTTTCTCAAAAATCATTTTTCCTGCTTTTTTCAATTTTGCCGAAACCTGCATATTTGTTTCTGCCGGACTCCCCGATTCGCTCACTGACCAGGAATAGGCAATTACCAGATACATAAACATAACTCTTTTACTGTACTTCGAGTATGTTGTACAGGTATCGAAATTAAGTTCAAGAGTATAAGTAGAGTCATTAGGTACTTTTCTTGTCATCCCGAAGCAAGCAGTTCGCTTACTTTCTTCATCAAATGCTGATAAGAAAAAGTCGGTGTAATTTTCATGTAGAGAGCTTTGACCCAATTTCACTTTCATATTGGATTCAAAATAATTGAAAAAGATAAAAGGCAGCACTAATCCACGCATTTTCGAAACAGTTGTTCCGCTGTCGAGTGGTGAGTTATTTATAATTAATGCTACAGAATCAGTCGATGGACAACTTAACAGCGGACTGTCATGCAAGT
>JBBQMQ010000026.1:0-17581 GCA_038329115.1 Bacteroidales bacterium | reverse complement strand
TCCTGTTTTGTTCAAAAAAAAGGAACAGTTATTCCGGAACCGGCTCCTTTATCGGTTGGATGCGACGAATTTTTGTTACTACAGCGTTGGAATATATCCGTCAGAAAGATGCGTTGAAACTAAGTGAAAATATTGATGAATTAAGCTACTCTATTGAGGATGTGAATGTTTCAGTATTAGAAAAAATATCAGCTGATGATTTATTGAAGATAATAGCTGATTTACCAACCGGTTACCGGACTATTTTTAATTTATATGCTATTGAAGGATATTCTCATTCAGAAATAGCTAATTTTTTAAAAATAAGCGAAAATACATCACGCTCTCAATTTATGAGAGCCCGAAAATTGCTCCAGCAAAAAGTTCAATTATTAATCAGCTAATTCATGCAAAACGAGATAAACAATATAGATAAACCCGACAAATTCAATGATTTCATTCGGGAAAAACTGGAAAATCACCGGGTAGAGGTTGACGCCCAAATTTGGGATGAACTTGAAGCTAAATTGCAAACTAAAAAGAGGAGGATTATTCCATTTTGGTATTGGTTTAACGGTGGTGCGGCCGTTGCTGTTTTAGCCTTACTTTTTACGCTTCGTCCTGTCGATATCTCAACTAATTTTTCAGCTAAACTTCAATACAATCAAACGCAAAAAACACAGAAAATAAACTATTCCAAAACTAAATCAAAATCTCTTACCGGAGAAACTATTCAAGTCGATAAAAACACAAATAAGTTTTTTGTTTCGCAATCTCAACCAACAAATAAGCATCAAAAAACTTTCCCGGAAATCATCCTACCTCAGGATGAACTGATTGAAAATACAACAAAAAAAGTTGAAAAAGAAAAGAAAGACTCAACAATTCAAGGTTCAACTTCCAATCAATCTTTTGCTAAAGTTGAAAAAAAAGTCGTTGATTCAACATTCTTTAATGAAAAACCGACAGAACTTCCTATATGGGAAAATCCTATAGCTGCAAAAAAACAAGATAATTCAGGGAAAGGATTGTTTCTTGCCGCAGCAATTGGAGCAGGAGGTTCAGCACCCACCGGATCAAACGGTTATTTATCGTCAACCGGAGATAAAAATATCGTTACGGCTGAAACCAACTTCAGTGCAGTAATGGCACCAAACGATTTCACTGATATAACTTATTCTACACCGGTTTCATTCGGAGTAGCGGTTCAGAAAAGTCTTGATGAAAGTTGGAAAATTGAAAGCGGTTTTGTTTACACATACCTTTCAACTACTTTTAAAAACGGTGGCGTGCAACAAAACAACGCCAACTTGCATCTTCATTATATTGGTATTCCGGCAAATCTCATTTTTCAGATTTTGAAAAGCACAAAATGGAATGCTTATCTATCGGGCGGTGGAATGCTGGAAAAAGGAGTTCGTTCGATCTATATTCAACACCAGTATTTTGGCAATCAAATTATTACAACTTCTGCTGCAACGAATATTGATGGATTTCAGTGGTCAACTAACGCAGCTGTTGGCCTTACATATAAATTACAACAGAATCTGGGAATTTATTTTGAACCGAAAATATCTTATTTTTTTAACAATAATCAACCAATCAGCGCCCGTACTGATCAACCGGTTTCAATCGGACTGACAGCAGGATTGAGATTTCAATTAAAATAAAATGTATGAAGCCACAATTTTACTATATTATTCTGTGTCTGATTTTTCTGAATTCTTGTAAAACAGATTTTAGTAATGACAATATTGCAAAAATTAAATATGGCACATCGTTCGGTATGTGTGTAGGCTATTGCAAACATGATTTGGAGTTGAGCAAGAATGAAATTACGTACAATTGCTCAAGCTGGGATACTAAGATTAAAACAATAACACGTTCTGAAGCTATAAAATCGGACATATGGGATTCCGTTTGGAATGATTTAAACGTGAATGCGTTTTTCAATTTGGAAGAATTTATTGGTTGCCCTGATTGCGCAGATGGTGGAGCTGAATGGGTTGAAATTGATCTTGCAAACGGTCAGAAACATAAAGTTACTTTTGAATACGGGAATGAACCAGTTATTTTGAAAAATAAAATAGATAAACTCAGAGAACTTTTAAATAGTAATAGTTGTAATTGATAAACTGAAAGAGCATGAAAAATAATTGTCTAAATATATTGATTATCGTATCCTTGATTGTAACTGCCTGTAGAACAGAAATAGTTAGTCTGAAACCTTTAGCAGATATTCAGAGTACAAAATATTATTCTGCAGATATAATCCCAACTCAGTTTCAGTCAGTTTATGGCGTATGGAAAGTTACCGGGACTTCAGGTGGTTTTTCCGGCTCAGGGTATGCGAAAGATTTCGATTATCTGTTACTGAAACCAAACGGAATTTTTGGAATAATGAAGAACGATTCTCTGATTGGTTATGGAAAGTTGACTTTATTAAACGGCAATCCATTAATTTACATCAATTCCTTACAATGCAGTTTCGATTTTGAAAAACCGGCTGATATTCAGTTGAATTATGATAATGAGAAAAACTTCAATCTGAAAGGTAAGGATACACTCAATTTGGATTCACCTTGTTGCGATCGATATGACACACAACTTATCCGCCAGAAAAACGATTTATTCGGACTTACCAATACCGGAATTTTAAAGGGGAAAATAAGTATCGGACCGATTTGTCCTGTCGAAACAATTCCGCCACGTCCTGAATGTTCACCAACTGCTGAAACCTATAAAAACTGGCAAATATCGGTTTGGAATGAAAGTAAAACCCAAATAATTATGGATATTGTTCCGGCACTCGATGGTAACTATTCTGTCAGTCTTCCGGCCGGAAAGTATGTAGTAGCTTTTAAAACAACTCACTCAAATAGTATAGGAGGAAACAATTTACCGGTTTCGATTAACATCCTAGTCGGTGATAAGGTAGATTTGAATATAAATATTGATACGGGAATCAGATAACTTTTAAATTAAAAATAATATGAAAAAACTAATTCAACTCATAGCATTGCTTTTATTTACAACAAGTTGCACCACTCAAAACGATCCGATTGTAAAGATTCCGAAAGATGCAGTGCCTATAGCATTGTCTGTCAATCAGGGGAAACGTGTGAGTCAGGATAATGAATTTGCTTTTGATTTATTAAAGAAAACCATTACTTCTTCAGGTGAGACCAATGTTTTTGTTTCGCCGCTTAGTGTAAGTATTGCTTTGGGAATGGCCTGGAATGGTGCCAATGGACAAACCAAAATCGAAATGGAAACTGCTTTGAAAATGAGCGGTATGTCGATTGACGATATTAATGGTTACTACAAAATTATGCAATCAACCTTACCCGGAATTGACCCGACAACAAAGTTGAATATCGCCAATTCGTTGTGGTACAAGACCGGATTTCCTGTAAAGTCCGATTTCCTGAAAGTAAATACCGATTATTTCGGAGCTTACATCAAAGAACTTGACTTTTCAAAAACGTGGGCTGTAGATACTATCAATAACTGGTGCGCAAAGAAAACCAACAATTTGATTACAAAACCCCTCGATCAGATTCCCGGCGATGCGGTTATGTATTTGGTGAATGCCATATATTTCAAGGGAATCTGGCGAAAACATTTTGAAACGAAGAATACAAAAGAAGCTAATTTTACAAATCAATCTGGAAGTCAGTTGAAAGTAAACATGATGTATCAGAAAGATACGTTTTCTTATGCGGCTGATAACTATGCACAATACCTGGATATGCCTTATGGAAATAAAGCTTTTTCAATGACCGTGATTTTGCCTGCAGATGGGAAAAATACAGCTGATGTTTTAAATTATCTCACCCCGGAAACTTGGAGTAACCGGATTGAATATATGTCTTCGAAAGAAGTGGAAGTTTATTTACCGAGATTCAAAACGGAAAATAAATTTTTGTTGAACGATCCTTTGAAAGCTATGGGTATGAATCTGGCTTTTACCGATTTCGCTGATTTTACGAATATTGCAGGTGCTAATTTATCTATCTCCAGAGTTATTCACGACACGTATGTTGAAGTTACCGAAGAAGGAACCGAAGCTGCAGCAGTTACCATAATTGAAATTAGAGAGACATCAATGCCAATCCCACAACCAACTCCGGTTTTTAAAGTCAACAAACCATTCCTGTTTGTTATCCGCGAAAAAAGTACCGGCGTAATTCTCTTTATTGGTAAAATGGGAACTATCGAAAAATATTAAACTGATAATTAAAAACTTACTAGTATGAAAAAGACTTTATTCTTTTATTCAATTGTATTACTGACACTGGCAGGATGTGCCGATCAGGTCACACAAACAGTGACTTACAAAATTAATGAACCCATTTTTATGGCTACTGAAACTTTTAGGAATTCAGTAAAAGTGACAAGTGAACCTAGAAAGATTTCAACAGTTGGCAAAATGTGTTTTTATGATGGTTACCTTTATATTTCGGAACCCGATAGTGGAATTCATATCATTGACAACCGCAATCCGGGAAATCCTCAAAATGCAGGCTTTATAAAATTAATGGGAAATGCTGATTTGGCCATTCGGAATGGAAAATTGTATGCCGATTCGTATATTGATCTGGTTTGGTTCGACATCTCAAATCCATTACAACCCGAATTACAGGGAAGACTCGATTCAATATTTCCTACTGCGCTTCCAATTATCGGGAATAATTTTGGTATTGACTATGCTAAAAGTTACGGTACAACGAGACAGGGAATTATCGTTGGGTGGAAATTGACAGAGAAAACAGAAGATGTAAATCATTATACCGGAGGATATTGGTTAAAAGGCGGTGTTATGTATGATGGTTTCGCTATGAATACAGCAACTCCGTCGGTTGGAAGTAGTTCGGGAAATGGAATAAACGGTTCAATGTCTCGTTTTACCATTTATAATAATCGGTTGTATTCGGTGATAAACAATCAAATGAACATTTTCGATTTGACTGGTAATAAGCCCGCTAAAGTATCTGACAATACATATATTGGATGGAATGTGGAAACCATTTTCAGTTACAAAACCAATCTTTTCTTTGGAACCAGCACAGGCATGTTAATTTATTCTGTTGCTGATCCATTAAAACCAGAATATCAATCGTGTATAACTCATGCTTATGCCTGCGATCCGGTGGTGGTTGATAATGATTTGGCTTATGTCACTTTACATTCTGGAAGTATTTGTGATGTTTCAGCCAAGGAGAACTCATTGATACTTATAGATGTAAGCAATGTGAAAGATCCTCAGCAACTTGTTACGTATAAAATGACCAACCCGAAAGGACTGGGTATTGATAATGGAAAATTATTTTTGTGTGACGATGGATTGAAGATTTTCCGGATTACTCAACCTCAAACTCTTATGGCCAATCAGCTGGCTCATTATGTAGGAATGGATGGGTTTGATGTAATACCTTTCAATAATACTTTAATGATGATTGCGTCGGATGGCTTGTATCAATACGACTATTCAGATTTAAATAAAATTAAACAAATAAGTAAAATATCTATTGGAAAATAAAACAAAACCTTATTAATTCAAGCGGTTGATTCTAGAAAAATCAACCGCTTTTTATTTGCATGTTTACCAAAATGTAGTTGGATTCAGTTTTCCGTTCAAATCCCAATTTCACATATTCACATGTTTCAACAATTTATAACACGAGGATATTTGTAGTAAATTGCTATTGTTTTGATTCATATTAGTCCATTTTACTATGAATTCAGAGAATAAGAATAACTCTAAATAAATTAAATTATGTTAATTTAATTTTATTTGCAGTCGAATAAAGTTATTTAATGTTAAGTAAAATTCATTGTTTTCTTATTTATTCACACTACAGGTTTCAGACTATCAGCAAATACCGAATTTATTCCAAATTATGTAATAATACCTTCTACTTTCCATTATTTTTTTTGCCACACTCTAAACGAGTAAACTCCAGAACAGTTGATTTCCACAATCTGCTATCAACCTAAGAACGGCATTCTGCATTAACTTCAGTTCTAAACTTCAACTCATAGGTTTTAACCACTTCATCCTTACTCTCATTTCGAAAGCATTGAGTAGTAAAATTTACAATTCCTTTATAATATATACCACACATAGCTTTATATCAGTACTTTAAGTATAATGCAGTATATTTGAAACAGAATAAAAAAATGTATATGTATTTATATTCAAGTGATGGATCAAAGGGAGAAAACGATATTAATTTGGGTATTATCATGTGCAGGACTGCTCTTGCTACTACTTTATTCGCCCTGGGGGAGTCCCGATCTTTATTCCAAAAAAATCTATTTTGCCGAGAATCAGGGTGTAAATTTCTCAACTTGCGGAATAAAAAACGCTTACAAAGGCGAAGCATATTCTTCAAATTACGGAGGAGCAGAAATAAAAGTACCCGATTACTATGCTGAACGAAACAAGCAAGCACATTACGCCTCTAATGCTACGTCATCCTCATCGGTAACTACCAACAGAATCATTGCTATAAACAGAAGTAATGCAGGTGCAAATCTAAATAACCGGGTAAATTCGAATAATACCGCCAGCAATAGTCAAAGTTCAGGCAATTCAAGATCTTTTAGTAGTTCTTCTACAAAGTCCCAAAACAGTAACAGTAGTCAACAAATCTCAGGTCAAATATCAGGTGCAAGCGATTCTTTCAAAACTTCAACCGTAGATTTATCCATATTCAGCGATTCAACAGCTTTATTGGCTTCAAACACTGCACAAAAGAGTAATAGTTTGGATCCGGGGCTTGATGATCCACTCGGCGAACCGATTCCTATACCTGAAGGATGGAGTTTCTTAATATTCATGGCCGTCGCATACAGCGGATATATTTTCGTTAAAAACAAAAAAGCGAAACAGACTTCAGTGACTGAATAATCTTTCTGAAATTACAAAATTATAGTTTCACGACTATAATAGTTTTCATAGTGTTGTGAAAAAGTACGGGTGTTAAAAATTAATTTTCAACACCCATTTTATTCAGGCATTCACCATAAGTCAATTATCAATAAACAAAAGAGATATTTTGCAAACCGACCCCAATGCTTCACAAGCAAAGGGGTCGGTTATTTTATAAAGTTTATATTTTGAGTTTACACCAATTTTGCCAACGCTTCTTTAATCCAGCCAAATGCTTTCACCAGATTTTCATCTGAAGTAGCATAGGACATACGGATGCAATCGGGAGCGCCGAAAGCACCACCACCCACACAAGCCACGTGTCCCTCTTCCAGTAAATACATCGCAAGGTCACCTGAGTTGGCAACTGCCCGGCCATTATATGATTTGCCGTAGAACGAGCTGCAATCGGGGAAAATATAGAATGCTCCCTGAGGATCGTTGGTAATTAAACCTGGTATTTCTCGGGCTAACGAAACGACGAGTTTTTTTCGGCGTTCAAAAGCCACGCGCATGGTTTCGACACAGGATTGATCGCCGGTATAAGCAGCTTCTGCAGCCTTTTGAGTTACTGAACATGGGCCTGAAGTATATTGTCCCTGTAGCGTATTACAAGCTGATGCAATCCATTTCGGAGCAGCAATCCAACCCAAACGCCAGCCGGTCATCGCATATCCTTTGGAAACGCCGTTGATAATAACAACACGTTCGCGCACGTTTTCAAATTGAGCAATACTTTCGTGCGAACCGAGGTAATTGATATGTTCGTATATTTCGTCGGACAAAATAATGATATTCGGGTGTTTTGCCAACACGTCAGCCAGCCCTTTCAGTTCTTCCCGGGAGTAAACGCTACCGGTCGGATTGGAAGGTGAGCAAAGAATAATTGCTTTTGATTTTGGAGTAATGGCGGCTTCGAGTTGCGCCGGAGTAATTTTGAAATCCTGTTCGATTCCGGCATATACTTCCACGTTAGTACCGTCGGCAAGTTTCACCATTTCCGGATAGCTAACCCAGTAAGGAGCAGGAATAATTACTTCATCGCCTTTACCAATTATGGCTAGAATCACGTTGCAAACCGATTGTTTAGCACCATTGGAACACACAATTTGTTCGGGCTTATAATCGAGTTCGTTTTCCGCTTTCAACTTGGCACAAATAGCATTGCGCAGCGCAGGATAACCGGGAACGGGAGAATAGAATGAAAAATTATTGTCAACAGCCTCTTTGGCAGCCTGTTTTATATGATCAGGTGTATAGAAGTCTGGTTCACCCACACTAAGATTTATCACGTCAATTCCCTGAGCTTTTAACTCATTACTTTTTTGCGACATGGCAAGCGTTTCCGAAGGAGAAAGAGCTGCCAAACGATCTGATACTGGAAACATAAATTTATTGTTTTTTGATTGTTATTATGCCACAAAAGTAATCAAAATAAATCAATTTCGAACATAATGGGTTGTGCTTACAACAAATTATCACATATTGATATTTTTAGCATTTAACTTACTGACAAGCATTTGACGTGTACTCTGGTATCCCAACTCAAAAATTTCCCGGCCTTTATTGACATCAAAAGTATCGTAATTTGCCATATCTACGGGTTCAATAAGCAGGTCGCAAAGCTCTTTATCATGAATAATGTTGGCTTTAAACATAAAATTATACGATCGTGCCGCCACATTCAAGATACTGACTTTGTATTCATCAGCTACCATCGGACTGGCATTAACTCCAATCACTTTATCACAATCGTTGCGAATAGTAGACACCGGAAAGTTCTTGAGAACACCACCATCGACATAATGAACACCATCGATAATTTTAGGACTAAATAGAACAGGTATGCTGCACGAGGCCACAATGGGATCGATAAGTTTTCCACTCGAGAACACCACGCTCTTCCCCTTATCGAGGTCGGTTGCTACTATACGTAATGGTATTTGAAGATCTTCGAACGTTTTTGCTCTCAATTTGCGGGTTATAAATTTTTGAAAAAAGTCAATTCTAAAAAAACCTCCATCAGGAATCTGAATTTTCGTCATCCTCCGAAAACTTATATCTTCAAAAAAAGCGGCAATTTCATCGGGCGAGTATCCATCAGCATACAATGCCCCGACAACCGCTCCTGCGCTTACACCGGAAATGATATCGGGTTTAATCCCCATTTCCTCCAAAGCTTTTAGCACTCCTGCATGGCAAAGTCCTTTAATACCACCACCACTAAGGGCAATGCCAACTTTATAAGGCTTTTTGTCAAAAAGATTTACAAGATTCATATATGTTTGGTAAAAATGGTTTATCAACTGAGAACCAAATACTACACCGAATATTGAGAAAACTTGTTCATTACGCGTTCGTAGTAAGTTTTGGAAACCGGAATGTCGGGAGTATTGACAGCATCGAGTTCCAAAAGTATACCATCTTTTGTCTTCCGCAACACTTTCACTTTGTCCAAATTAACAATAAACGAACGATGGCAACGCACCAAGGGAGTTTCTTTAGTCAGGTTTTCTTCCATCCATTTCAGGGAATTACGAATGAGAAAATGCGAAATCTTCGATTTATTGAGATAATGGATCGTTGAGTAATTATCGGCAGAATCTACATACAATAAATTTTCGAGCACGATGGAAATTTTCAGTTCGCCTTTTTCGTCAGGAAAGCCAATGAGGTTTTTCTTTGGGATATCAGTGGCTTTGTCATCTTGTTTCATTTGCTCCAACATGTGATTCTTTTCGTTCCACGAAAAATACAACCACAAAATGGAATACGGCAAGAGAAGAATTAAAGCAGCATGCAAGGTTGAATCGTAATAAATTTGCAGAAAATCTCGGTTAATATTCTCCCGTGGAATAAATTTAGTAAACAACGCATAAAACAGTGACATAGAAAGGATTTCAGCCAGTACCCAAATTCCGTAACGCACATAAGTTAATTTGTTTTTACGGACATAAGCAAGCATAATGAAACGACTTATAACAACCACAAGCATGCCTACCAGAACAATTAAGCTGGCAAAGATAAAAAATTTAAAATCAGAAATCTTATACCATTCTCTTGCTCCAAAAGGTTTGAAAATATTGATAAAGAGCAGCGCGAAAATAGCAGTAAACAATACCAGTCGAATGATATTGTTTTTTTCGTACATGTAAGCCGGAATCTTTGTATTCATAATTTATTCTGGTTCAAAAAACTGACACACAAAAGTATAATATTCTACCCAAACTAACAAACGACTCCGTCCCACATCCCTTTTGTTTCGTCCCGCTATACTGAAATTAGTCCCAAATAACAGCAATTTATCCCATCGTATCTATAATCTTCCCGAAAAATTGGAATAAAATCCCGTCAGGTGTTATATTGATATAAAAAACGTAACCATTATGCAATATTCTCAGCGACACAAAGAATTAAATGCTCAATTCACATTGGGATCAAATACAAGAATGGATGATTCGGGTATCGAAATTCGTTTCTTCACATTCAAGAGTCTGCCACTTTCGGTTAAAGACAAAATTGCACCCGTGGATTCGTTGGATGAAAAAATAAATGAAAATCTTTCGTTCAGCTATCCGGTATTTATTCCGGCAAAAACGAAACAAACAGACCAAGCCATATTGCTGATGCATGGTTTGAACGAACGAAACTGGAATAAATATTTAACATGGGCAGAATATCTTTGTAATGAAACCGGAAAAGCCGTCATTCTTTTTCCTATTGCATTTCATATCAATCGCTCTCCAATGACATGGTCTGATCCACGTGCTTTGCAAGGAGTTTTAGACTTACGAAGAAGAAGAAATGGCGAAGATCGTTCTTTAAGCTTTGCAAATGTAGCTTTCAGTGAACGAATCAGCGAGAAACCATCGCGATTTTACAGCTCCGGGCGGCAAAGCTATTTTGATCTATCACAATTAACCCTAGAAATAAAACAAGGAAAACATCCACTTTTCCACAAAAACACCCATATCGATATCTTCGCTTACTCTATCGGTGCATTTCTCTCGGAAATAACAATGATAGCTAATCCAAACGATTTATTTTCGGATTCGAAGTTATTTCTGTTTTGCGGTGGTGGCATTTTTAGTTCCATGTACGGCGAATCGAGAAGTATTATGGACAAAACAGCTTTTGAAAAGCTGTTTCAGTATTATCTGAACGATTTTAATTCCGATATTCAGTTCAATTCAACACGTGACAAGGTGTACAATTCATTCAATTGTATGATATCATCGGATCGGGACAAAGATGCCCGGATTTCATTTTTCAATAATCTGGGAAGCAGGCTCAAAGGAATTTCTCTCTTGCAAGATAAGGTTATGCCCTATAATGGAGTTATCGAAGCTATGGAAGGAGCATGTGCGACATCACGAATTGAATTACAGGATTTTTCATTTGCATACTCACACGAAAATCCTTTTCCGGTCGGAAAAAACATTGATGAACTGGCTGTTGACACTAGTTTCACCAGTGTATTTTCGGAAGCTGCCCAATTTCTATCCTGATCGCTTTTTATCATATTAGAAACAGCATTTCTGCAAATTATATTCCGGTAACTATTTCTTTAAAAAAGCAATCTTAAACCAGAAAAAATAAACTATATTTGTGATCGAAAACTATTTTATAACTATAACCATTCAACCCATTTTCAGCAACTCTTCCCATGGATACTTTTCTGATTATTGCTGCCGGATTTTTCATTATTGCAGGGCTTGTGGGCAGTTTTAAAAAGAAACTCCCCGGAACTATCTTAAGTTATTTGGGAATTGTTTTACTTCACTACAGCACATTAACGCAATATTCTGTTCACTTTTTTATTCGCTGGGGGCTTCTGATAATTGCAGTTCAGGGTCTCGATTATTTATTACCGGAGTGGGGAAAACGAAGATTTGGCGGAAGTAAACGTGGTGTTTGGGGAAGTCTTATAGGAATGCTTGCCGGAATGTATTTCGGGAAATTGGGAATTGTTGGAGGAGCAATTATTGGAGCTTTTGTAGGCGAATTATTTGCCGGTAAAAAAAGCAACAATGCTATTCATCATCATATTGGAGCATTTGCAGTTTTCATTTTAGGTACAATTTCTCAACTTATTATTGCAGGCATTTTCTTATACCGATATATAGATGCGATACTTTATTTGACATAAAAAAAGCTTGAAAACTTGAAGTTTTCAAGCTTTTTTAGTTCTTTTCAACCGATAATTTCAAACACTTCATCCAGCGAAAGAAGGCTCTGTTCTCCGGATTTCATATTCTTAAGCATCACCTTTCCGGCAGTCATTTCGGTTTCGCCAACAATAGCCACAAATGGAATTTTTTTATTATCGGCATAACTCATTTGTTTTTTCATTTTGGCCGGTTCAGGATAAATTTCTGCATTCACACCTTTGGCTCGCAAAGCACTTAACCACGGCAGGCAATACATTAACTCCTTCTCACCAAAGCTGACAAACAAAATTTTTGTTTGTTCCACTGAAGTTTCAGGATATAAATTTAATTGGTTAAGGACATCGTAAATGCGGTCTGCACCAAATGAAATTCCAACACCGGAAACACCTTCCATACCAAACACACCGGTCAGGTTATCATAGCGTCCACCGCCTGTTATGCTACCCATTTCCACATCCAATGCTTTTACTTCGAAGATGGCTCCCGTATAATAATTCAGTCCGCGTGCCAAAGTCAAATCCAATTCAATTTTGGTCTCCACATTCATCGTTTCACACAATCCAAAAATGGTTTCCAGTTCTGAAACACCTTTTATTCCAACTTCTGAAGCAGCCAAAACGGTTTTTAGTTGTTGAAGTTTTTCTGTATTTATTCCGTTCAGTTGCAAAATTGGTTGCAGTTTGGCAATAGCTTCCTGAGAAATTCCTTTCGAAGCAATTTCTTCGTTTACTTTTTCCAGACCGATTTTATCCATTTTATCAATGGCAACGGTGATATCAGTGATTTTCTCTGCTTCACCTATAATCTCGGCAATTCCTGAAAGAATCTTGCGATTATTGATTTTGATAACCACATTGATTTTAAGTCGACGGAATATTTCGTCCACAATCTGAATCAATTCCAGTTCGTTCAATAGCGAATCGCTTCCCACTACATCCACATCGCATTGATAAAACTCGCGGTATCTTCCGCGTTGTGGTCTATCGGCACGCCAAACCGGCTGAATTTGGTAACGTTTGAAAGGAAAGGAAATCTCATTCTGATGTTGCACCACGAAACGGGCAAAAGGAACTGTCAGATCGTAACGAAGACCTTTTTCGGAGATTTTTTTGGTGAGTTTTTGGCTATTTTTCGCAAGTAATTCATCATCAGCCAAACCATTCATAAAGTCACCAGAATTCAATATTTTGAACAACAGTTTATCACCTTCTTCGCCATATTTTCCCATCAATGTGGACAGGTTTTCCATGGCAGGTGTCTCAATCTGCTGAAATCCATACAGACGAAAAACGTCTTTAATCGTATTGAATATATAATTGCGATTTGCCATTTCGGGTGGCGTAAAATCGCGCGTTCCTTTTGGGATAGAAGGTTTTTGCATAATGTTGTCGTTTTTGCATCCAATCGTTTCTCCAACGGTTTGACGCTTTATTCTTTAATTACCCGACAAACCGCATGAAGCGTTTGTCTGGAAATTCATCTTATTTCTTTTAAAATCAGCTCTGTTGCTCCTGTATTATTCGTAACATAGTTTCCGGCAATTTTTCCGGCTTTATTATCTACAAATAGTTTTCCAAGTTGTATTTCAAGCGTTTTGTAATCAGTAATGGGAAAAGCTCCTCCTGCATCAATCAGTTCACGGGCTTCGCGGAATTTTTGATAATTAGGTCCAAAAACCACCGGCACATTCCATACAGCAGCTTCCAATGTATTGTGAATTCCCACTCCAAAACCGCCACCAATATAAGCGACATTGGCATAACGGTAAATGGACGAAAGCAAGCCAATCGTATCAACAACCAGGCAATTTACATGCTGAACATTAGTTTTGGTTGCCTGCGTGTATCGCACACAATCTTCCGAAAGTAATTTTGTAATGCCTGAAATATGTGCTTCGTGAATTTCGTGAGGCACCAGAATCAGTTTTACACCAGTGTGGGCTTTCAGGTAACGGACCAACAATTCTTCATCTTTTGGCCAGGAACTTCCGGCAACAATTACTCTTTCAGCGTTTTTTACAAATGCTTCAACAAGTGGAATCGACTTTGCCTGCTTTGCTAAATCAGCTACACGGTCGAAACGCGTATCGCCGGCCACTGAAACATTATTTATTCCGCTCGTCAGCAATAATTCCTGCGAGACTTTATCCTGAACAAAAATATGATTGAATGTTTCAAGCAAACTTTTGTACCATTTCCCATAACCTTTAAAAAATATCTGTTCCGGTCGGAAAATAGCAGAAATGGAATAAACCGGAACATTGGCAGCTTTTAAAGCCAACAAATAATTAGGCCAAAACTCGTATTTAACAAAAATAGCTTTCGAAGGTTTCACCAGATTCACAAAGTACCAGGCATTACCTGAAATATCAAGCGGTAAATACGAAACAATGTCGGCTCCTGCATAATTTTTTCTGATTTCGTAGCCCGAAGGCGAAAAAAAGGTCAACAGAATTTTTATTTCCGGTTGTTCTTTCTTCAGTTGTTCCATCACCGGTCGACCCTGTTCAAATTCACCCAACGAAGCTGCATGAAACCACACGTAATGTGCATTTGGATCAACTTTTTCTTTCAAAAGTTTAAATGCATTGTGTTGACCTTTCAAAAGCGACCTTGCTTTTTCGCTAAAAAGCGAAGCTATAAAAATTGCAATTCCGTAAAGATAAATGCCGAATGAATAGATTATTTTCATGACCCCTAACCCCTAAAGGGGAATTAATTAGTTCTTCCAATAAAAATTCTTTTCTTTTTCCAAAACCCCTTCATGGGTTGGGAATAAAAGAAAAGGCATTTCAAATGGTTTTGAAACGCCTTTTTAAGGTTTGAAAGCCAGAATTACTTTCTGATACCCAACTCTTTGATAATTGCACGGTAGCGGCCAATTTCAGTGTCTTTCAAATAATTGAGAAGACGACGACGTTTTCCTACCAAAATTACAAGAGCGCGTTCTGTACTATAATCTTTTTTATTTGACTTCAAATGTTCTGTCAAATGGTTAATACGGTATGAAAACAATGCTATCTGGCCTTCAGATGAGCCAGTATCAGTGTTAGACTTTCCGTGTTTCGCGAAGATTTCCTGCTTAATTTCAGCTGTTAAATACATGATAATTTATTAAAAATAAATGGTTTAAAATACAAACTTAGCAATGCACACATCGCAGAACTACATATTTGATTTTGAGTGTGCAAAGATAAGTTTTTAATTTTGAATAACAAAACCATCAACTCATTTTCTTTTAAACATTTCAGATGCGCAAATTCAATACCACATTCATCTCACCATCAGTCATTTCGCAAGCCGGAATCTGATTTTTTCCAAAACCGTGCAAAACAATTTGTAATTTGGTAAACTTGCTTCTGTATTTACCTTCTTTGGCTGATAATTTCACTGAATTGGTTTCAGGATTATATGTAATGGTGCGTTTATAGAAATTATTGTTTTCGTACTGATATGTTTCGCCATCATCTTCATAATAAACATATTTAGAACCGGACTCACTTTTCCAAACGTGTAAATAAAGAATTCCATCACCCTTTTCTTTCGTGTTTTGAACCACACATTGCATGGGAATAACTGAACCTTCTTTCACAAAAACTGGTAAGTCGGCCAACGGCGCATCGATATTATAGGAATTTCCTCCTTCAAATTGTTCGTTGTCGTGACCAAATCTATACCATTTTGTTTCGCCCGGCAAATAAACGGAAATCATGTTTTGTGTAGAAGCAACCGGACAAATCAACATATTATCGCCAAACATAAACTCATTTTCAAACGATTTTTTGTAAACATCTTCTTCAAACGTATAATCAATCGGCAACATGCGATTTATAGGCATTCCTGTGGTATGTGCATTATAAAAAGCGCTGTAAAGATGTGGCAAGAGTTGATATCGTTGCTCAAGTATTTTGCGGATTAGATCAGTAGTTTTATTATTGAAAAGCCACGGTTCACGATAATTATAATCAATGGCGGTGTGATTACGAAACAAAGGAGAAAAAACGCTGATGCTCATCCAACGGGTAAAAAGTTCGGCCGACGGATTTCCCATAAAACCACCAATATCCATGCCTACATACGGAATTCCGCTCAATCCCATGCTATTCAGTAATCTTACTCCCAACAACATGTGATCATCGGTGCTGGCATTATCGCCTGTCCATTGTGCGGAATATTTCTGAACTCCGGCATAAGCGGCACGCGTCAAAACAAATGGTCGTTGACCGTTCATGAGACTTTTTGTTCCCTCATAAGTTGCCCGTGCCATCAACGAGCCGTACGCATTTTTCACTATAAAAAGCGTTTGCTTGTCTTTCCCAACACCAAATTCAATCAGGTTCGGGAATTCACGACCCCACGCAGCCGGTTCGTTCATATCATTCCAAAAACCACGGATTCCATTGTCAACGTGAGAGCTTTTGAAGCTGTTTCCCCACCACTTCCGGACATCGGGTTTAGTAAAATCCGGAAAATGACAACGACCCGGCCAAACACTTCCTACATACAAATCGCCATTGGGATATTTGGCAAAATAATCATTCTTTACACCTTCTTCATAGGATTTATAGCCTTTTTCTATTTTAATTCCGGGATCGACAATAGTCACAACATCAAAATCGATTTGCTTCATTTTGTCCATAAATCCTTTTACATTCGGAAATTTATCGCTCCATGTGAAGATTTTATAATGATCCATATAGTTGATATCGCAAACCATTACATCAGCAGGCAATTTCTTTTCACGGAAAGTTTTGGCAATATTGAGAATTTGTTCCGGACTGTCATATCCCCAACGTGATTGCTGAAAACCGAGACTCCAAAGCGGTGGCATGGGCGTTCGACCTGTCAGTTCCGTATAATCTTTGATGATCTTTTCAACCGTTGGACCACCGAAAAAATAGTAGTTCATTTCGCCATCGTTGGCACCAAAATGGAATACATTTTCATCAGCTCCACCACCAAAATTAAAATACGAACGGTTTGTATTATCAAAGAAAATACCGTAGCAAACCTGATCGTGAATGCCAACAAAGAAAGGAACAGTGGAATAAAGCGGATCTTTATCTAGCGCATAAGCGGGATTATCGCTGTTCCAATGTTCATAATACTGCCCACGTCGATTTATATCGCCTGTCTTTTCTCCCAACCCAATGAATTTCTCATCGGCATGCAGTTTCTTATAACAACTTACCTGATTTCCAAACCAGCTGATACCAAGTCCTGAATCGTCAGAGCAAAGTTCTTCTCCTTTTTTGTTAGAGATGCTTATCCGGAGCGGATTTTTTTGAATGGAAATGTTCAGCGAATCAGTAACCAACATCAGCTGAGTGGCAGCATTTGCTTGAATTTTTAAATTTCCGGTCGGAATCAGGTTGTCAATTGCGAAAGATTGATCGATTACAGGTTTTGATTTGGTTGCTCTGATTCGGATCGATGTTGAATTGTAGGCAGTTACAGATAAATAACCGTTTGAAACTGTGAGATTATAACCCACT